>JAUIFW010000097.1 GCA_030430105.1 bacterium
AATGGAGAGCTTGAGGAGTTACTTGAGGAGGTACTGAAGTTTTTTGGAGAGGTAGTGCCTTTGATTTTGGAGGCTGAGGTGCTTGAGGTAGAGGTTGCTAGGGAAGGGGTTCTTGAGGGGTAGTCGCTGTTCAGCTTTTGTATGGAAGATGTTTAGGTATGTTTAAAATGCTAGTTGATAGCTTCAACTGCGCAGTATTTTTTAGTGGCAATTCACATGGTGACCCCACGGGGACTCGGTCACCTCACGCACGTCGCTTGGTCGCCTGCGGCTCTGGCGCTCCTAGCTGCGGCGACCCCCGCCACTCTCGGAGTGACATTTAGTCACTCCTCGCCACAGAAGCGCAAGCTTCTGTGTACGTTCTTTTTCGACTCCCCGTGAGCTCACCATGATCTTGCACACTTCAAAAAAACTGCTTCGCAGTAACTTCAGTGGCAATTCACATGGTGACCCCACGGGGACTCGAACCCCGGTTCCCGCCGTGAGAGGGCGGTGTCCTAACCGCTAGACGATGGGGCCGTATAGCACAGTTAGATTAGTCAAAAAATTGCTCTACGCAAGGCTTTCTGCGGATTTTTGGTCCTCTAGGGTGTATTGTTTGAACATGAGTACCCACGCAGCGGTGAGGAAGACTGTGAAGATTCCGTTGATGTAGGCGAGAATAAGGAGTGATACTATTCCTCCTCCTATGATAAGTGGCATGGCAAGCCAGTCCACAACGGAGCCTGCGAAGAGTCCCATGATAAAGACCATAAGCAGAGGAAGGCCAAAGGTGATAATGATGTTAAATATGACGCGAAGGCCAATGAGGAACATCAGGAGCACGAGATAGAGCACTTGTTCGAGATGGAGGAATACCATTTGGATGCTTGCAGGCACACTGGCAAAGACTCCTTTGTTTTCTAGGACGATGAAGTACTCACAGAAGATGAAGAGGAAGTTCATAATCACTGCAATAACAAACCACACAGCGATAATAGGGAAGATAAAGCCCATGAGTTCTGGCTGAAAGGTCCTGGTAAACCAGTATAGAAGGAATATCCAGGTGAGCCGGAAAGGGGAAAACAGGGCTTTGAGCTCAAAGAGTTTGAAGAAATACTGTCCACCATAGACAAACCCCATGCGGAATCTTGGTTCCTTGCCCTCGACAATCAGGTCTAGGAGCTTCATAAGGCCTCCTTGCAGGTAGACAGGGATGAGCCAGTACCCAAGGCCATATACTACTCCTAAGAGAATGAGTAAGGTCCCTAGGGCTGGATGGGTGAAAATGAAAGAGGAAAGACTACTTATGAATCCGAAGATAAAACCTTGGATTGAGTCTCCTTGAACAAGTTCTACCCAGTATTGGTATCCGCGGAAGGAATATACGACACTTGTGAGGGTAGTGGTAAACACTGCAGGAATAAACCCATACCAAAGGAGTTTGCGGTGTTTTTTGCTGTTTGCGAGCTCCCATGCTCGTTTGAAGGCGTCGTTGTGCTGCATATGGATGGGTGTTTAGCATACCGATTGTAGTCATAGGGGGAGCCTTTCGCAATAAGAAGCCGGACTATGAGCATTTTTCTTTATAGATGCAGGTTTTCCTTGCATTCCCATAGAAGATGGGTACTATCTAGCTGCTTTATCTGCATATTTTACGTATTTCGGCAATGAAAGGAGACCAGAAGAAGAAGACAATCGCACAGTTTCAGAAGCACCAGAAGGATACGGGTTCATCCCTTGTCCAGGTTGCTGTACTCTCTGAGCGAATCAAGCATCTTACAGAACATCTCAAGACACATCCAAAGGATGATCACTCAAGACGTGGTCTCTTCCAGCTTGTAGGAAAGCGAAGAAAGCATCTCAACTACCTGAAGCAAAAGGATCCGGCAGGATTCAAGAAGGTGACTGAGGATCTCGGAATACGAACCGGTGCAACAGCATAAGAAACTCCCTTCGGGGAGTTTTTTCGTTGTGTTTCTTCTGGAGCCAGGTAGGGTAGATGTACTATTCGATCAACGCCTATGAAGCCGGAATCCAT
>JAUIFW010000026.1 GCA_030430105.1 bacterium
GAGTGCACACTAAGCGAAATGAGTTGTCCCGCTGCAAATCCACCAAGCGAAGCTGCAAGAGTTCGTTGGAATTTTGGGAGATTAAAGAATTCACTGCGAAAGGTTCTCCGTTGAAAAGCCCGCACAACCTGGCCCCGAGCAAGTCGCCGTCCATTTTGATCCAAAGCCTCGATAGCCCGTGCTCGCTCATGAAGGTTAATACCAAGAAGCGCAGAATCTATAGCAGCATTGGTAAGTGGGGTAGTGGAACTTGACTCAAGCGTTCTTTGAAGATCAGTTCGCACACCCTCTGACAAACAATCCTGAATACGTTCTGTCGCTGCTGCAATGATTGCGTTCAGCTCCGCATACCTAGCTTGACCTGTTTGGCGGCGTTGCTCCATGCGTTGGCGAAGCCCGAGAGAAGCCTCCTTTAAGTGAACAAGATCATTCACACGATCCTTTGGATACCCATGGATCGTGGCTAGTAATTCTCGCGAAGAATATTTGTTATTTGAACGTAAAGAACGATTCATGGCATCCACATGCGGATCCATAGTCCCGGTAGGTCGCCCCTGCATACGTACAAGGTACCTAGCTAGGTAGGTTGGAATATTACGTGGATCATCTCGAGCCAACAAGGCATCTACTGTATGAGACCCAACCGCAAGTCCAGTATACGCAGCAGCACCTGCAGCTATTCCAAGTGGAGCAGCCAAATACCCAACTCCCACATAGGCAGTAGTACGAGCGAGAGAAGCTCCAATATCTCGTAAATCTCTCCTGATACGCTTTTCTCCATAGGCAGTAGTACGAACTACAGAGCCTACATTCTGCTTCTGGACATGATTGAGCACCTCTAGCTCTGACTTCCTTCTCGTCAAGCTCAGTGTGTCTTCAAATATCTCCTGTGCATACACATCTAGTACCCCCCGACGATTTGGTGCCGTAGAACTAAAATCCGTAGGACAAGCATTCACCCTAGCATCCAAGTCGATACTATCGTCAAGCGCGTCTGGTTCCTGCTTAGAGTCCGTACTAGTGTCATTCAAAAAGTCTCTTATGGCGGCATCGTCAGCAGCATCAAAATCTACACGAGAACCTCTCACAGAGAGATAACATTCCCCAGTTTCTGTGATTTCCAAAGGGATATGAATGGTTTCAATAGCTCCTCCTGTACCAGGCGTATTCACACCAGCTTCTTTTACAGGACGAGTGGTTCGCTTCAGTTGTACAAAATATGTCTGCTTGTCCTTGCTACGCACCATTTTCACATCACCTGAAGAGTAGTCAAAACGAGACCCATCCCCCTTTTCAACATCTGGCTTTCCCCTGTAGTCTCCTGCATTTAAACCATTCACCGGCGCGATTCTAGGGAGCAATGTCGTCTTCACGTTCTTTATCTGCTGCAAGCGATACTCATACTTTGCACTAGAATAGAGTGAGAGTAGCTGTGGCCCCGAGATCCTATAATAACGTATGAGCTCAGCCAAATGGGTAGTAACCTCACTAAAGTTAGCCAAACCAAGCCCCATACCCGTAAGTCTCGTAGTAACAAGATCCTGTACATTATTACCCATTCGATCTAAACGATCGTTGATACCACCAGGGAAGAAACTACCAGCCAGGGTAGGGTTCTGAAGCACATCTCGAAGCAAGGTCTGAAAGCGATCCATAACAGGTCCTGTGTCCTCTCCACGAGCTTGGAGATTCATGAGAAAAGCCTCTACTGTTGCGAGACCATCATCAACCTCACGTTGATTCACAGGATCGAGATTGAGATACAGAGCATGCCCCTGTTCTGTCAAAATACGCTCTACTTCGGCACGCTGTGCATCATTCAGGGCAGGGAGTCCCCTAGGATTTGGCGTATAAGAATCAAAGGTTCCAGCCGTACGCACGTACGCTGCGTGTTCCTCACTACTAACCGTCTCAATAAGTTCATTCTGACGTCCATAGCGCTCATCAAATCTCTCCCGAAACGCCTGCTCTTCATCCGTCAGTGAACCCTGAGGTTTCTCGAGAGACTGAAGGAGGGTATTTTGCTTGCCCTTCAATACTTTGCGCAAGTTCTTACCCCACCCAAGCCGTACTCCATGCATAACACGTTGCATATGCGAAAGTCCTGGCAGATTCCAAAGGTTCTTCTGATTGTGACGAACAGCCTGAAGCTTATCAAAATGCTGCTGATAAAGGAATTCCTCTGTGAATGCTGCAGCCTGGTTTTCTACCGTATCCTGCAAGCGCTTTCGCTCTGTTTCTGTTCGTATATTCATAGGGAAAGAATAGTATCCTATTAATAAATTATACCACTACTTAAGCTTATTGTCTATATACGCCTTAGCCTCAGAAGTTAGGGCACCATCTCGGAGTACCATGAGTGGCTCACCTGTTTTCGTTGTCCATACCGTACTAACTACCTGCAATCCAGATGGACCATTAAACACAATGAAATCCGTATCAGGAACTTTCTTTAGTTTTTTTATCCTATTTTCAGCCGATTTCTTTGCCTTACCTGTAAGTGAACTATCTGGCGTAGTCGCCTTCTTAAGGGTAAAACGTCCAATATTATCGAAAAGATCCGCTTCAAAATCAATAAACTCTATATCCTTATCCCAAAGCTTCGTACCGTCTATAATCTTACTCACTACTTGATTGCGAATTTTATGCTCATTCACAGGAATATTCTGCAAAGCTTTCTGCCTAGCCCTGAGCATAGACTCAATCGAAGAGAGATTTACGGTAAAGTCTGAATTGAGAGAAATCTCACGCTTCGGCCCTAATCCTTCCATATAGAACTTTCCTGCAGAAAAAGAAAGAGACAGGGAAAGTGACTTCACATCCTTATCCGTAATTCCATAGGCTTCTAAATCATAAGTATTTCCATCTACCTCTAAATACGAAGTATCTAGTCGATAGGTAAAGGTCTTACCCAAAAATCCATCAGGACTATCACTATCCAGACAAATCATCCCGTCACGTCTAAGGCTAATACATTGTGAAGTGAGATTATCAGTAACCTTCTCAAGAAGCTCTTGAGATCCATCTCTCATCTCAGAATGCAAAGCTTCACGAATAGCAGCAGTGTTATCAAGTTCATAGGGAACTCCAGCTATACGTACATGCACCTTCTTATCCGAATCAAGCTCCAATGATCCAGTTACAGGAGAGGGAATAGCTTGTCCCAAAAAGGTCAACACACGCAACTGACGAGTGGAAATATCATACTCTATGTCCACGCCATCATTCTTAAGTAATGATCGCAGAGTAGATAGAACCTTCGTATCTAGGCCTTCTTGCTTAATCAACTCATTTGCAAGTTCCTTTGGCAAGTCTGCAGGCAAAGCTCCTGGAAAATACAGCTCCGGATCACCAGCATTTTCTCGTACCCTTCCAATGGAGTAGTCAGTATCACCAAGCTTAATAAAGATCTCGTCAGATGGAGGAGTAAGAGGATTTGTTGGAAGTTCATACACCTCTGAGCTATTCTTTGTAATCTGAATGAGTACACGAGAGTTCTTTGCATCCCAGCGGAATGTTAGACGCTCAGGAGTACCTGTAGGAATTACGCCTCGAATTTGATTAAAAAGAGAAGTAGTCAAACTCATAGATTCCGTATGCTCTATCTCAATGCCATCCACGACAACACCAAGAAAGCCTTGTATATTCTCTATGGCAGCTAGATTCGCAGCAGCATTAGCAGCACCAACAACTTCCTTAGACACCTCTTCTGTATAGAATTTCTCAAATTCATTAAGAAATTTGTCTATCGCAACATTCCTAGCTTCCGTTCCACCAACTCTTTTAGCACCCGCTCCATAACCCAAATACACAGTATATCCATCCTTAGCTGGTAATATCGAAACCTCTCTATCAAGTATTCCTCTATACGAGAGTGTAACCCTATTACCAATCACAGGACCTACAGTAACATGTGGATGTCCACGTAGGCTATCGAGGAACGTGGAAAGTTTGCCAGTACTCAGATTAAGAGCACTCATAGCACGCAGATCCTCGGTCATTGCGGTAACAACATCCATATTCATGGCAAGCTGTGGTACTACGCCATCGAAGGTATACGCCCGTCCCATTCGGGGACCAGATTGCCCCGCATAATGTAGCTGTCCAGATTGTTCATCAAAGTAAAGCGTCCATCCTAGATCCGTACCATTTGGCGCAAGTGGCGTTCCTTGCTGCAAAGGCACATGAATCGGTACACATGGCACCCCATTAATTGTTCGTTTACCTTGTATCCTATGGATTTCCTCCGTTCGTATAGAAAAATAATTAAGTGGTGCCGGCAGATCAACTCTACAAAGCTGCGCTATACGTTCATTCGCATCAGGTGCTAATGTAGCTCTATGAGCTTCGAGAAGGTCCTTTGAACGAACAGCCCTAGACGCGGAAATAGGAGCAGTATTTTCTGACAAATCAGATGCGACCTGCCCATAAAAATCCCGGGTCAATTGAGGAAGAGAAGAAAGTGGATAGTCTGCTAGGTACTCACCACCCGGAAGATGATAGACACGTAAAATGAACCGCTCAGCCAAGTCCCGAGCAGTATGTTGCCGAATCACCTCACCCGTATACTTCTCTGAGAATCGTACGGTCATAGTATCCAAAGAAATTGGAGGAAGTGATATTGGCTTACCATCTACATGTATTGTTCTACCAAAGAGCTGATTCAAATGCGTACGCTCATCTGGAGCCAAGCTTGTTTGATTAAAACGTAACTCCAATGCCCTTTGAAAAACATCTTCAGGGGCTCCTGAGCCAGAGTGACTAAATCCTGAAGAGGAAGATATAGAAGTACCTGAAGCTGCTACACGCATGCGAAACACTTCCTCTCCACCGTCACGCAAAGGGAAGCTTACTTGTATGGTAGCCTCACTTTGATTCGGTCTAAAATCAACGAACGTATACGAGATAGTATCTCTCTGGACGGCTGAAGGTGAAAGAGAAGCATTCACAGCATCCCTCAATTCCGCTGTTAACTGTCCAAGCGTATAAGGGGATCCTCGAAGAACAACTCTAGGATCAACGAAAGCACCATCTCCATGGCGATATTCAAGAGCCTCTAAGGCACTACGCTCAACCGAAACATCTGTCTCAAGCTCATCAATAGCTTGTCGCAGAACGGAAGAAAAGTTTGCCATAGGGAGCAAAGAAACAGTTGGATCCCAAGTTTCTAGTCCTTCCTCTGAAAGGGGATAGGAACGATACCCAATAGTTCTCGTACCAGCATTTGCGAGGTTTTGAGGAACCAAAAGCCGTAGTGAACGCGTAGCTCTATCAAAAACTACTTGTCCCGTGATTGAAACTCCTCCACGGCGGATCGTCATCAGAAAATGATTCTCACCATCAAGAAGGGTAGCTCCAGCATCCATAGGCACATCGATTTCAAACCCCTCAGGGGCTAAAATCGTCACTGCTGTACGGAACCTTGTATACACATTTTCAAGGGTGGTTTCCATCAACTCCCTAAGTGACATTGAGAAGTCCGTATCCACAGCATTACGTACCTCTGGATCAGCAGATGCCTCGGCCGCATCAATCATACCTCTCATCGTATCATGCGTGTTAAATCGGAGACCCACTCCATACCCTCCACCGTCCTCTACTGCCAAGAGATAGTCTAGATGACGTGTAGACCCTGTAGGTCTTGCAGGGTTCGCAATGGTACCCACAAGCGGATAATCCCCCATGGCTCCAGCACTTGCTCCCGCATATAGCTCTCCAAACATATCCTCCGTAGGACTCGTTACAACCTGAGGTTGCAAAAATTCCTGGAGAAAGAGCTCATAGCCAATTTCATTCGCAGCGCCATCCCGAGCTGTCATGATTTCTTGGATATACTGATCCTTACGAATAGTAAGTCCAAAGGACAAAAGCTGATTATCGAGCATAGTACGAACTCGCTCTATATCATAGAGCTGCCCAACCAAGCGCGGAGGCCTTCTTATATCTCCATTTGCAATCTGGTACATAAGTAATTGCACTTCCTGGGTAGTGAGCGCTCTCACAGGAACAATTCCAAGCATTCCACAAGCCTGACGACGAAACCCATCTCTACCCATAAAATCGTTACGTATGGCAAGCAGTCTTCGACGTAATGCATGTGCCTCACCTAATAGAGCAGCTTGCTCCTCTGGCGAAACATTTCTTCTATCTCTTGCTGCACCCTCTACACCAAGTGCCAACCTATCCGCTCTATCTACAAAAGTGACTCTGTCTTCATGGGTTCTATCAATACGCTGCATGCGTTCCTTCTGAACCTGAAAATCATGCAGTCTTACTACCATCTGCCGGTCAGCATTAACGATACCAGCAATACGATTGCCAAACATTCCCCCCATCCTCTCAAGCCTATCTAGAATCTGTAGGTCCTCTGGTGGCAAATTATACCGTGCATGTATTGGATTTTCTCCTGGTCTTCTTCCTCTCATAAATCTGTGATTACTATTGTAATGTTTTTCTAAGGGCAGCCATCGCCGCATCGTCCTGGTTCTTCACACTTCCTTGCGCCACCTTATATAACCCATCCACGATCATACGGGGGAGGGTAAGGAGCCCCTCAAGGGTTCGTGCCAAGATACCAGCTTCATTCTTCTCCAGAATCTTTACAGACTCTAGAACCTGCTGTTCATAGCGAAGCTCTTGCTGCTCCTTGGCAATAACCTTCGTGAGCCATTGGTCAAGGAGTTGCAATTCTGCGTCAGTAAAGTCTTCCTTGTGAAGCAAGTGCTGCACCTCATCTGGAGTGATGCCAGGAAGTTCCTTAGCGTAATATTGTAGTAATTCTCGTAGTGACTGCATACTTATTCAGTAAATGTATAGGTATCAAGCTCCTTGATAAACGCTTTCATCGTGTCCTTTGTGAGTCCCAAATCCACCTCGCATTGTTCATCTGAGACCTTCATTGGCACAGGGTGCACTCGCATCTCGCCGTCCATCCCTCGAGAAAAGTGTACGGGAATTCTTCGTACTCCATCATCTGTTTCTATCTCCATAAAGTGTGTCATGACCCCTGCTTCATAGCTACTCACATCCTCATCCTCCCGTTTCACAAAGCGAAGATCTGAGACTGGAGTCACATCCTTCATGTCCTTTTTCATGCGTTCAGCAAGATCTCCTAGCGAAGCCTTACCTGGCTCCTCTACCACAAAGGAATCTAAGTAGTTCGATAAATCATTCTTCGTTGTATAACTTGGAATCGACTTATCACTGTGAACAAGGTAGGTAAGCAAATCAATAGGCTTCTTCTGTGGATCAGCTTCATCTACCAATGCAAGCTCTACGTTGCTGCCATTCATACGCTTAACAAGCTTCAAGCCCTTTCGCATAGCACCAGAAGAGGTATTTCGTAGATACACTTCGCCAGTTGCAGCATCCGCAAATCCAGCAGTAAACATGGTAGAAGCTGGACTATTGTTAAAGAGAGCCGTGTCTATTGCCTTAAGCACCTGCGCAGTATCTAGATGTTCAATCCCTACCTGATCAGTCACAGCCTCATAGCCATCAGCATATGTAGATGTTTCCTTAGAGGCTGAAGTAGGAGTAGGGGAATCAGAAGTGGCACCAGTTTCTGTAGCCTCCTCAATATTTGTATCTTCGTCCGTAACTTCCTCCTTAGAATCTGAAGGAAGGGGATCTGCCTCCACCTGCTTCGTAATTGCCTGAAATATATTTGGTGTTCCTTCAAAGAGAAGTCCCTGCTCAGGATCAAGTGTATAGGAAAGCGTTCTCCTCGCGCCATTGTCCTTAGCAACTACTTCCACTGTGCTACTTAACGGTCGTAGTACCACATGGTGATTTTCAAGCCACTTTCGTGCAAAGCCATCATTGCCATATTGGATTGCCTCCATATTGTGGCGGAACAAGTTCGCATGACTTGCTAAGAGGATCTTACTATCTGCAATGTAACGATCCATAAATACTCGATGCTTTCTTCCAAGTAAGCTTGTATTGAGACTACCCATGTACAGCGTTCTGCTAAACTCTGCATCACGCTCTTCTTGAGGCAAAAGCTCCTTATTGATATTGCCGTCATGTGCAATGGCCTCATTAGGACTTGTACCATAGGTATATGAAAGACTCTCTCTGGTAAGTGCAAAATACATGCTCTCAGGAGAGGTCGTCATTGATTCTGCGATCTTCTTTCTCTGCTTTGCCCATTTTATGTAGTCCTGGGATCTCTTAGAAAGCTCATCTTCTCCATTAGCAACACGTTTAGCTGCCTCATCCTTTATCGTCCTCTCTAGCATTCTATCAGCAATATCAACAACCTCAGTCTTTAGAAAATCAAACATTTTCTGCGTCTCCCCCTGGTGATGTGCAGCCTTCTTGATTTCTCCCTTCTGCGCCCAGCCAAACAAGCTATGAACTGTCTCTTGATATTTTGTCTCAATAGCTAGGTCCAGTCCTTCCACCTTTTCCTTCAGAGCATCAAAGGGACGAGCGAGATTCGCGCCTGCCCGAACAGCTTTCGTCTTCACCTCACCTGCAAGTGCCTTAGGAGAAAGCATGCTGCGTAGTCGGAACTGTAAGCCATTAAGCGCTCCAATACGCTTATGTCTGGCTTCTATACGTTTATCAAGCCATTCGCGCTTACGACCTAGGCCATCCAGATTTACGCGAGAGGTTTCCTGAACCCGCTTAAATCCATCAAGTACTGTATTGGCATTAACTGGTGTCTCCTTGAGTATAGGGAATTTTTGCTGCGCCTCCTCCGTGTCCGTTTCCATCTTGGCACGTTCCTGTGCAATGACTTTTTCTGCTTCAAGTATGGTATCCTTATCAACCTTACCATCCGCAGTCTCTATCTGCGTAGCTAGCTTCGCTAAGACATCAGTTTTCGCAGTAGCAGAACCTGTAGCAAGTTGTGTCTGTTTGTTATCCTCAGAACTATCAGAGGAAATGTTCTGTGTGTTTAATGCCATACCTTAAACTGAACAAATATAATGCGCCATATCCACAAGGCGCGTTGCATACCCCCATTCATTGTCATACCAAGCGACTACCTTCACCATTGGCCCGCAAACCTCTGTGAGGTCAGAATCCACAGTCGCACTATTTGGATTTGCTTTATAATCGACTGATACAAGTGGATCCTTGGAAACAGCAAGTATTCCATCCAAGTCATGTGTCGAGGCCTTATCAAAGGCTGCGTTGATCTCCTCCTTAGTAAGATCCTTACCCTTAAGAAGAAACACTGCATCTACAAGAGAAACATTTGGCGTTGGGATACGAAAAGCCATGCCTGTCATTTTGTCCTGTAGGGAAGGGATAACCTTTGTCACAGCTTTGGCAGCACCTGTAGTGGTAGGAATAATGGAAAGGTTTGCAGAACGTGCACGACGCAGATCCTTGTGTGGTGCGTCCACCAAATTCTGGCTTGCTGTATACGAATGGATGGTACTCATCATCATCTGCTCCACACCAAAGGCGTCATTGAGCACCTTCGCAACCGGGGCAAGACAGTTCGTTGTACAACTAGCATTGGAAACAATAGCTTCACCCTGGTACTGTTCCTCGTTTACTCCATACACCAAGGTAAGCGCATCATCCTTCGCAGGGGCAGAGATTAATACCTTTGTGGCTCCTGCATTCAAATGCGCCTGAGACTTTTCCTTCGTCGTAAACCTTCCGGTACATTCTAGGACCACATCCACTCCCATCTTCTCCCAGGGAAGCTTCGATGGGTCAGGTTCAGATAACATAGCGATCTTTACACCATTCACCTCCAAACTATCATCCGTAGCAAGAACAGCCCCCTCATACTTCCCAAAGAAGGAATCGTAAGCAAAGAGATGACCAAGAGTCTTGTGATCGGCCAAATCATTGACGGCTACCAGCTCAAACACATCAGGCCTTGTGAGAATTATTTTCGCAGCTGCGCGCCCGATACGGCCGAACCCATTTATTGCTACGCGGATCATAAAGAGTATTAGATCTATCATATTATTATACCACATTTTTATGCTTTTTGTAAAATAATGTGTTTTTTTCTTGCGAACCCCTCCCAAATCCATAGAATCCTAATGTTTTGATCAGGTCCACTCCGCCGATGCTTGGCAGAGCGAACACAGGGCAGGTCAAAACCACTGGGGCGATTAGCTCAGCTGGCTAGAGCATCTCGTTTACACCGAGGGGGTCATAGGTTCGAATCCTATATCGCCCACCAGTACAATTTAGAAACCACAGAGGCCTACCAGGCCTATTCTCACGATCATCTAGAAATCCCAGCGATATAGGATTCGAAGTAGAAACCACTTGAAAGCGTTAGCTTTCAGAGTAGCCTTGGCATGAACAACTAGAAGTCAATCATCTGCGACAGTCGGGGCCTGCCGCAGCTGAGATGAGTAGGGAGCCACAGCGACCGTGCGAATCCAGCGTGAGGTAGGAGAATCCGGCACCGATCACCAGTGCAATCTAGAAACCACAGAGGTTCCAATGGTCTTACTTTCGTGTACCTAGAAATCCCGGCGATATAAGATTCGAACAGACCAGGAGGGGTGCCAATAGCACGCCAAATCCTGGAAGGATCAAAGTGACCATAGTCATAGGCAGTACAAGTACTAGCAAATTGCCTCCTGACAAAAGAAAACTTACAACTATAATGAAAACATATAACTTTGCAGCCATGACAAAAAGCACACATAGATCCGTAGCAATACT
>JAUIFW010000027.1 GCA_030430105.1 bacterium
TGATTACCGCATGTGCCAACGCTGTGAATATCACAGATGGATTGGATGGACTCTCTGGAGGGCTTCTCGCACTTGCATATACGGCTTTTGGTATGATCGCCTACGCACAAGGCCAGGAGTTCCTTGCGGGGTTTTGTGCTGTGGTTGTGGGTGCACTTGTGGGATTTCTTTGGTTTAATGTGCCTCCTGCGAAGTTTTATATGGGTGATACGGGGGCGACAGCCTTGGGTGCGACTCTTGGTGTGATTGCTATGCTCACGAACTCAGCGATCATGTTGATATTTATTGGTGGGATATTTGTGCTTGAAACTCTTTCCGTGATCATTCAGCTCTTTTCCAAGAAGTATTTTAAGCGTAAGGTATTTAAAATTGCACCGTTTCACCATCATCTTGAGGCGTGTGGCTGGCCAGAGTGCACGGTTGTGATGCGACTTTGGATTGTTGGTGCAATACTAAGTGTTCTTGGTGTGATTATTGCGGTGATTGGTATGGGTACTCTTTAATTTCTACTACTTCTATGCGGGATTGGTATCAGCTCCTTTCGAATGAAACCTTTTTACGGTATGCCGCTGTGGGTACGGCGGGAACCTTGCTTGATGTGGGGATTCTTGCTTTGCTTGTGGCTGTTTCAGGCATAGATCCTGCTACGAGTAGTTTGCTGTATGTTTTCACCTCCGTCGCATTCTTTGTGGCTTTTTTGAATAACTTTATTCTCAATAAGCTATGGACCTTTGGACTCAGAGAGAAGCATAATACGAAGCGTCAGTTTTTTAAGTTTGCGCTTACGTCACTTGTTGGGCTTCTGATTACGAATATGTTTATGGGTGCCTTTGTGGTGCTGCTTGGTGTGTGGCATATTTGGGCGAAGCTTCTTACTTCCGGTATAGTGCTGGTTTGGAACTTTTTTGCGAACAAGTATTGGACCTTTCGTACTAGGACGCTTCGTGCAAAACAAGATAGGGAAGAGAATTTCGCTGTTGATCTCTCTGTCGTGATTCCTGCGTATAATGAGGAGGACCGCTTGCCTCAGACACTTCGAAAGGTAACAGATTACTTAGATGATCTGGCACTACGTTATGAGGTGTTGGTGGTGGATGATGGAAGTACGGATGGTACTGTCGATGTGGTGAATACCCTTTGTTTCTCAGAAGAGCAGTCAGGTAAAATTCAACTCATAGAGAGTACAAAGAACTATGGGAAGTGCCGTTACTATCGGTGTGATGGCTGCGCGCGGGCGCTATATTCTCTTTACGGATGCTGATAACTCTACGCCTATTGAGGAGTTAGCTGGGTTCTTGCCCCAGATGCAAAGAGCGGATGTGGCAATTGGCTCACGATATCTTTCAGAAAGTAAGGTGCATATCAAGCAACCTTGGTATCGTATTGCTATTGGCCGTATCGCTAATTTTCTTATTCAATTGTTCCTTGTGGATGGAATTCGAGACACGCAGTGTGGCTTTAAGCTTTTTCGCCACCATGCTGCCAAGGATATTTTTTCTCGTATGAAGGTGGAAGGATTTGGATTTGATATGGAGGCTCTCACCTTGGCGGAGCTTCTCGGATACTCAGTGCGTGAACTCCCTGTGGATTGGTACAACTCAGACTCATCCCGTGTACGTCCGCTCAAGGATACCTTTCGTACCTTTAAGGACCTGGTGTTTATTAAGCTCAATGTGTGGACTGGGAAGTATAAGAAAGATGGGGAAGTGTTTGAGCATGAGGAGGTGACGGACTTGCAGGCGACTATGCGAGCTAGATTGATGGCGGAAGTTGCTGGTGCTTAGATAATAAGCATGGCATCTCCAAAGCTGTAGAAGCGGTAGTTATTCGCTATGGCTTCTTTGTAGATGTCTAGTGTCCATTCTCTATCGCCTATGAAGGCGCTAATCATCATGAGGAGTGTACTTTCAGGAAGGTGAAAGTTGGTGAGGAGCATATCCGCCATTTTGAAGGTATATGGTGGATAGATAAAGATATCGGTGCTTCCTTCGATAACTTTTTCTTCTTCTGGGGGGTGATTTGCTACATGTTCTAGTGTTCGTGTTGTTGTCGTTCCTACAGTAAGTATAGGTTGGCCTTTTTCTTTGTGCTTTATTAGCTTTTCCCATGTTTTTTTCCCTAGGGAAAAAAACTCCTTATGCATGGTGTGGTCCTCAATATTGTCAGCTTTTACAGGAAGAAATGTTCCTGCGCCAACGTGCAGTGTTATTTCTTCAGATTCAATGCCTTGTTCTTGCAGAGCTCTATCTATCTCCTTTGTGAAATGGAGTCCTGCGGTAGGGGCAGCGACGGAGCCAGTAACTTTTGCATAGGTAGTCTGATAATTCTTTTCTACTGCTTCCGGATCTGTGTTTTTCATGTATGGAGGCAGTGGTATGGAGGCGTGTTTTTCAAAGAATTGCTCTAGGGTAGTGTCTAGGTCTAGAAAGAATAAATCTCTACTGCCATCTTCGTGAACTTTGCGTACTTGCACCGCGTAGGTTCTTTCGTCAATAGGGAGGTCTACCTTGTGTCCTAAGGGGAATTTTTTTCCGGGTTTTACCAAGAAATGCCCAGAGCGTTTTGATAGGCTACGAAGGAGGAATAACTCGAAGGCAGCTCCTGTCTCAAAGTTTCCTGTGAGCCGTGCCTTGCTGACTTTTGCATTATTTCGAACGATGAGCGTATTTCTTGGGAGGATCTCCGGTAGTTCAAAAAACTTTCGATGTTGCACGGTTTTTTTTGCTCGATCAATAACGAGTAACTTTGCTTGTTCCCTGTGCTTTATAGGGGTTTTTGCAATATGTGACTCGGGTAGGTCGTAAAAAAAGTCGCTTTTTTTCAACATAGGGCTTGAAACTAGCTTAGAGAGGTACAAATGTGCTATACTTATATGATACTTTTTATGGAATACCAGTGTTTTCTTCTGTTTTTCAGCGGTGTAGGGGATGGATGGTAGCGTTCTTGCTCGCAGGAACGATGCTTGTTTCCAGCGGGCCTGCTCTCGCACAGATCACGCTACCTGTGCTTGGAACAGAGAATCCTATTTCTGGAGAAGTGACGGATGAATTATCTCAAGTGCCAGGAGTGGATTTTATCAATGATCTTCGCTCTGATGCTTCCAATGCGACATGGCAAGATGTGGTCCAGCTCTTATTTTTGCGTATTGTTCAATTTGTGCTTATCGCACTGCAGATAGCGGCAGTGATCTATATTGTTTCTGTTGGGATCGGTATGGTGGGGAATATGGAAAACGCTGATCAGCTCCAGAAGCATACACTGCATTTGGTCAATGCAGTGATAGGGTTTGTGGTGATGTCTATGGGTGCTCAGGCTGTAAATATCTTTAATCCTGCGCTTCAGGATAATTCGGATACGAATGTTGCATTCTTTAATCTTGATTCATGGCAGGGGTTTGTGGCGTTGCTTATTGATTTGCTTCGTTATTCAGTATGGGTGGTTGCCGTGGTGCTTATCATCATTATTGGTGTGAAGATGGTGACCTCTCAGGAGAAGGATACGAAGAAGGAGAGGCAGCAGCTTACTTATGTGGGTATTGGTTTGTTCTTGATTCAGATTGCAGACTTGGTTGTAAAGCCTTTCCTGGTACTCAACCAAGGTGGTATCCAGGCAGATGATTTGCAGGGAGTTGAGCGAGTAGCTGCAGGAAATGAATTGATTCTCAATGTGGGGAGCGTGATCATGACCTTTTTTGCACCCCTTGCACTCTTTGGGTTGATCATGGGAGCGTTTTATATGGTCACGGCTCATGGGAACGAGGAAATGGTTAGTCGAGGAAAGAAGATTTTGACGGGAACCATTATTGCAATCATTGTTGCCTATAGTTCCTATACCATTGTGGCGGAAGTTCTTACGTATTTTATTGTCTAGTATGCGTCGTTTACTCCTTACAACTCTTCTCACTTTTTGCTTGGCGTTTGCCGGGGTATTTGGTGGTATGGTTGGGATGGGGCCGGAGGCTGCAGGACAAGGGTTTCGAGACATGTTTGAAGGTGTTACTGAAAATGCAGAGGGAGGAGACCTTCTTCCGTACCAAGGTATTCGTGAAACGTTTAGAGCATCTGGAGAGGATGTGCCTTTTGAGCTACGCGCTGTAGAACTTGTGCTAATGGGGACGCAGCAGCTTATTGTGATTATCTCTGTGCTTGGTGTACTCTTTGTTGTTCTTGCTGGGTTTAGGATGGTGACGGGTGGTATGAACCCAGATGATGCAAAAAATCAGAGTGTTATTATCCGAAATATAGTGGGTGGTATTGTTCTGATGAATCTCGCAAATGTGTTTGTTTCTACAGTGTTCTTTAATCCTGCTGATCTAGGTTATACTACTGGAGCAGATTCTGAGGTGGCTTCTCAGATTCAGGCACAAAATGCACAGGTTGATTATTTGCTGGGTGCATTTTATTTGGATTGTGATTTGGAAACTACTGTTGCGAACGAAGGTCTTAATCCGGTTGGATCTGATCCTTCTTGTGATTTTGATCCGAACTCAGAAGCTGGGCAGACAGCGATGGCAAAACTTGCGCCTCTGTATTTTGCTAATGAGGTGATATTTCCAACGGTTCAGTTCTTCCTTGGATTCTTGGCTGCCTTTGCTATTTTGTACATTATTATTGCTGCGTTCCGTATACTACTTGCTCGAGGAGAAGGGGATACAGTTACGGAGGCAAGGCGAACTATACTCAACGGCTTTATTGGCCTAGCACTTATTCTTGGTAGTCAGACGATTGTTCGAGTTGTATTTGGAACGCCATATGGGCAAAATACTTCAAGTGCAAATGTCTCCGAGTTGAATCCGGATGTTATTGGCGGCGTTGCAACGCTTATGGCAATATCCAATTATATTATTGGGTTCTTCGCGGTAGTTACCTTAATTATGTATATGTATGGAGGTTTCTTGGTCTTTACTGCAGGTGTGAATGAAGGCAATAAAAAGAAGGGATTTTCTATCATGCGGTGGACAACAGTTGGTGTCTTGCTTGCCATAAGTTCGTATGCGATTGTTGCGACGCTCATCCGCCTTGGAACCTAAGGCTTTGCTTCGGCATTGTCGCACTATGTTTTTGTATCCTTACTACACGAAATAGGCCTCCCGTGTTGATGAGGTCCTGCTTTCTGTTACTCTAATCACCGTAGTATTTGTTGCTTTGTCTATGAAACGGTGGCTAGTCCTTTTTTTCATCTTGATGCCAGTTGCTCTTGCGGGAGAGTGGCAGTGGGCGGAGCCAACGAAGGGCGAAGCGAATGTTGTTTTGGCTGCTGATGAAGAGGATGTGCTTGATGAAGCTCAAGAAGATACGGGAGATGCAGCCTCTGAGGAGTCGGGTGATACTCAGGACGAGGAGGTAGTGGATAATGACTCTCAACTATGGGATGGTCCTACGACCTTGCTCTTGTCAGAGATCTATCCTGATCCAAGTGAAGGCTCTGAGTTTGTTGAACTTTATAATTTTGGCAGAGAAGAGGTGGACCTTACGGGGTGGTATCTTTCGGATGCTTCAGGTAAGGAGATTGAGCTGACTGGCACGTTGGTTTCTGGGGGGTATGCTGTTTTTGAAACGGTTCCTTCTTTAAATAATACGGGTGATACGCTTCTTCTGTATGCGCCGAATGAAGAGAGAATAGATGGAGTCGTGTATACGGAGGAGGAGGTTAGAAAGGGTAGAACCCTTAGTCGATTTTGTGAGGTGAATGAACTTCGTTTTTGTGAAGTAATCCAGACCATTCCTACTCCAGGGGAGGAAAACGTACGGGATGTGTTAGGATTGGTGACAGAACCTCTGGAAGGCACTGTAGAATCTGGAACTGAGGTTGCGCTCATTCCTTCAAAGGAGGGTGCTACGGTGTATGTGACCTTTACTCCAGACGAGTTTGGATCGGAATTTGTCTATGAGCAGCCACTAGTAATCACTGAAACCACCACATTGTATGCCTTTGCCATGTTGGATGGGCAAGTTACTGAGATGGAACGATTTGAATTTGTGGTAGAAAGTTTCGAGAGAGAGCGAATAGATCGAGATGTGGTGATTAATGAGCTCATTCCAAAGGATGGTGGATACCTCGTAGAGTTGAAATCCTTTGAAAAGGAATATGTTTCACTTTTGGGCTGGTCAATTTTGACTGAGGAACAATCTGGGGTGTGTTCTCAGGATATACTTGGTTGTAGCTTGCTTACTCCGCTTCGAGGATTGCATTACTGGCAAAAGGACACGGTCTTTGTTGCTACGGAAGCCGATACGTTTTATCTAGTGGATCACTTGGGGCGAGTGGTGGATGAGGTTCAGGTTGAAGGAGGGGAAGGGATGTCCTACGCTCGTGTGCGATATGGAGATCGTTCGCTAGCTTCCTTTCGTAATACTCGCCGCGGACTTTCCAGTAGTGAGTTTCTTTGGAGTTTGACAGCAACACCTGGGCAGGAGAATCTTGTGTATGTACTTGTGGAGGATGATGGTGATACGGATTTGTTGTCACAGGCTGAAGAAGCTACTCTCGGTACGAATGTAGATTCCACAGATTCTAATCTTGATATGCTCCCTGACTTCTTTGACCATGGTGAGAGTGTTTCTAGCACCTCTGCGTGGAATACCACACATTTTTTGTATAAGAGGTTTTTGACGGAGATGATTTCTTGGTCTGTTGTTGGTGCAGATAGTGCGTATTCCGTAGAAGGGCGGGGGTATCCTCTTGGAGAAGTGGATGTGAGGGTTAATGGAGAGGATGTGGAGACGGTGGAGACCTCTGGGGATGGTACGTTTGTACTTTCCTTTGTTGCTAGCGCTCCTGCATATATACAACTTCGTGCACGAGATGTGCTTGGGTCGGAAGGATTTTGGACAGAGCCAGCGTTGCTTCCTCCTCTGGAAGAGGTGATCTCACTTCTTGATGAAGGTGATCTTGTCATTACAAAGGTTCTAGCTAATCCAGAGGGACGTGATATGCCAGAGGCGGAGTGGTTTGAGCTCTTTAATGCTAGTGGGGAGGATGTTTCACTTGAGTATGTGGAAGTGTTTATAAATGATAGGGCGGCAGATCCTTTGACGGGGGTTTTGAAGGCTGGGGCCACTAGAATTGTCACGGGAGAAGAACTTGGAGAGGTGTTCACGAATACGGAAGGACGTATCGAGATACGGATGCAGGGGAGGGTGCTTGATGTATTTGAGTATGAGGATATGGGTGTTGATGAGGTTAGGGAAAGGGCAGGTCAGCAGGTGAATTTTTCTCTTGATGTATTTGAGCCTTTAGAAGTAGCTGCGCCTGAGGAAGAGGTTTTCGCTCCTTCCTATGAATTATTAGTGCCTTCAGAGGAGCAGGGAAGTATTCAGGAGATGGAGGAGGCTACCTTCTCTACAAGTTTAGTGCCAGTTTCGGATAGGCTGGAGGGGCTGGAGTACAGTTCTGCGAATGCATTGCTTGCATATTTGTTTGGAGTAAGTACGCTCATGTCAGGATTTGTATTCTGGAAAGGCTAAATGCTCTATATGGTTGCGACGCCCATTGGAAACATGGGTGATATGACAGAACGGGGAAAGGAAATACTTGGATCAGTGGATCTGGTGCTTTGTGAAGACACGAGGCATACGGGGCAGCTTTTGAAGGCGTATGGGGTTTCTGCTAAGTTGCAGTCTTTTCATGGGCATTCTAGTGAGGAAAAGCTTCTTGATGTGCTCAGGCAGTTAGAAGATGGAGTGTCTATGGCTTATGTGTCTGACGCTGGAACACCGGGGATTTCTGATCCTGGGTTTGTCTTGGTGAAGGGTGCCGTGGAACGAGGTGTCGAAGTGGTGACAGTTCCTGGTGCAAGTGCCTTTTTGGCAGCGCTTATGGGAAGTGGATTGCCTACCAATACTTTTTGGTATGCAGGCTATATACCTGCGAAAAAGGGAAGGCAAACCTTGTTCGGTCAGTTTGAGGCTTCTGACCAGACCGTGGTTTGTTATGAATCGAAGCATCGTCTTTTGAAAACATTGTCTGTGTGGGCGGAATTGATGCCTGATCGGTATATTGTGGTGGCGAAGGAGCTTACCAAGATGCATGAGCGCTTTATTCGGGGTACAGCACTGGATGTATATGGGGTATTTGAAAAGGATGCGCAGTTGCAAAAGGGTGAATTCGTACTAATGGTTGCGCCCAAGGGGTTTTTATCTTTGAGTACCTAGACAAAGTATTTGTAGGTATCTGTTGCTTTCTATTGAGAACATACTTGGCTTTTTTTCGTGGATTTTGGAGACGGGGAGAGGGCAGACTGTATGTAGGTAGTTTTTCTCTAACTTATGGAATCCGTCTATTTAGCAGCTCTACATTTGTTTCCACATATGACCCATGGGAGGCTTCGCTATCTCTTGGGGTATGGACAGCCCCGGAGTCTCTGGGAAGATTTTGATCTGTATATGTTTTTAAGTAGTGGGTTCACGAAGAGTCAGTTTCATGAGATGGAGGAGGCTCGGCGATTGCTTGATTTGAGAGGGATTGAAAGAGAGCTTAAAGATGGGGGAATACGGGTTCTTTCTTGTATGGATGAGGAGTTCCCTCCATTGCTTCACCATGTGGTTCCTGCTCCTGCAATTTTGTATGTGAAAGGCTCCTTTGATGTGTTGTCAGAGGACTTAGTTAGCGTGGTGGGATCTCGTAGTATGACGAGCTATGGTAGACGTATGGTGGGGAAGTTTGTCGGAGCTATGCTTACTCGAAGTGTGAGACCGGTCTCAGGATTGGCACTTGGTGTGGATGGGGAGGTGGCGAGGGTTTGTGTAGAGCGAGGGAAGGCGCATGTGGCAGTGCTTGGGACTGGCGTGGATGTGGTGTATCCAGCTTCTCATGCTGATTTGTTTCAAAAGGTTGTAGATACTGGTGGCGCCTTGGTTTCAGATTTTCCCTTGGGTACCTTGGCGAAGCCCTATCATTTTCCACTGCGGAATCGCCTTATAGCAATGCTTTCTAGGGCTACGGTGGTGATAGAGGCGAAGAGGAAGGCAGGATCCCTTGTGACCGCCAGGTTGGCGCTGGAGTATGGTAAGGATGTGTATGTAGTTCCCGGTCCTGTGGGTGCTGTTTGTAGTGAAGGATGTAATCAGCTGCTCTTGGACGGCGGGGCGGAGGTTTTGATAGATGCAGAGCAGCTTATTGGTGCTGAGGCTTCAGATAAGAAAGAAATGAGGAATATTTGTGAAATAGAGAAAAACCATGGTTTTCCACAAGGTGAGAAGGGGATTTTGCAGCTTTTGGAACAGCCAATGAGGGTGGAAGAGCTATCCGAGAGGCTTGCTAAGCCAGTATCTGGTCTTCTTGTAGAGTTGTCTGAGCGAGAGCTTTTAGGAGAGCTTGTGTGTGAAGATGGTGTTTGGATGCTTTCCTCTTAATTATTTTAGAAAATATTATTGACTTTTTGGCAAATTTGTATAGATTTTAGGTAAATTTGAATATAAAAGGAGGACTTTTCAATGAAAAAGTCTATTGGTTTAATTTTGGCAGCTTCTATATTTTTGGCACAGGCAGCTGTTGCTGCACCTATCTCTCAGCAGGAGGTGTTTAGCAAGATGTCCCAGTGGCGGAAATATAATCCTGAAATTGCCTCCCTTCAAGGCGGTCGATCCCTAAAGATCACTCGGCTTGAATTTCTCCGTATGGTGCATGACACCATTAAGAATGCGGAAGCGGCATGTGGCGTTGAACCTCCCTCCGTGACTGTTGGGAAAGGCAACTTTCTTGCATCTTTTGAGGATATAGAACACCTCAATGATGAAAGCCGTGCTGTAATAAAGAAACTTACGATCTATTATCCTTGGATCATCGGCGTACGTGCCGATGGCCATCTCTTCGACGAGAAGGGATTGAGTGGTGATCCTTTGCAAGAGGTGGACGCGACAAATGTTTTAAATAACCTCAATGAATATTTGAGGAAGGTTGAAGCGTCTTGTCAGGTCCATGTTCCGGTGCCTTCACCGGTGCCTACTCGGACTTCAACTCCGCCATCGCAAGATGGATGGGTTATTAAGCCCGAGACCAGCATTGGGTTTGGTGGTGGAGCTCAGCCAATCAAGGATCAGAATGGGGTAGTATTTAGTGGGAGTCTCTCTCATCATTTGCTCCTTTCGCCTCAGGCTGGTTTTGCATGGGGGCCATTCCTCAACTTGGGAGGTCACGTGATGACTAATCCTGTGAAATCTCGCTTTTATGTGGGGGATCAGTTGAAGGAAACGACACTGGCTAACAAATACTTTGTTGAAGGTGGCTTAAGTGCCAAATTCTACGGAGATGTTGTTGATGTCATGATTGATGCTGGTGGAGGCTATCACCAGTTTAGTGACGGAGCCCAGTTCTTTCGCTCTAACTCAGGCTATACTGGTGGACTTCAGCTTACAGGTCATATGCCAGGAGGATGGGATCTGTTTGCCTCTAATCACCTGACCTACTTTCCTCATCATGTCACTAGCGACCGATTCCTCTTTGCGAATCGAGCTCAGCTGGGGGCTGTGGTATATATGG
>JAUIFW010000028.1 GCA_030430105.1 bacterium
AAACGGAAACTCCCCTCACCTGGAGTGACTATGAGGGTGTATGGCATTTGGAAGAGAGTACTGTAAGTACCTCTTCAAATAAACTAGGAGTCCTCACTATGCAGGCAATGGATGGTGGTGATGGAGGGTGGGCAAACCTCTTCGGTGACTCTCCTATCGGGACAACCATGCAGTTAGTTATCGACGAAGATCAAATCGGTGATTCGGAGAGAACACACACCACGGAAGAAGTGGTGTACTGGATATTCAAGTCAGAAACGGGGATAGATATCAAGAACAGTGCTGGTACGATTATTGGTGAAGTCGGGGTGGTGGAAGATGTAAGCATTACAGCAGGTTCAATAGCGCTAAACAATACCTATACAAGTCCGGTAGTCGTGGCAACACCGGTGATTCCATCGACCAGTGATGCACCAGCAGTAACCCGGGTGAGTGCAGTTGGAGCAACAAGTTTCGATCTGCGCATCCAAAACCCAGGAGATATTGAGGTGCCAGCGGCTAGAGATGTGTATTACATGGTAATAGAATCTGGATCTCATACGCTTCCAGGTGGGATCAGTATGGAAGCAGGTATAGAGTCAGTAACTGGACTCAATGGAAAAAATGGTGTGAGTTGGGGGGCTGGAAGTATGGAGCAAATTACACCCGTACACACATACACCAATCCCTTGGTGCTTGGGCAGGTGATGAGTGAAAATGACGCAAAATGGTCCACCTTCTGGACATCAAATGGATCCCAGAGTACTCCACCTAGAAGCAACAGTATCTATATTGGTAGACACAACGGTGAGGATACGGACGATACGAGAGCCGCAGAGGATGTAGGATACATCATTGTTGAGGCAAGCACAGGTATCACAAATGGAGTGGAGTGGGAAGCGGCAAGAACCTCTGATTTCGTACAGGGCGTTTTATCAAGCAATGCTCCATACAAGGTAACCCTAGAAAGCTCAGCACTATCTGGAGCTTTTAGAGATGCCACCATCAACGGATACACCGCCGACCTATCGGGAGGTGTGACAGGGGCACAAACAGGAAAGCTTGGAAATGCTGTAGATTTTGATGGAACAAGCAATACCTACGCGCCGATCAATGGGTTGATCTTCAATCAAAAGAACACGCTTACGGAGCTGACCACCATGTTCTGGTTGAAAACCACGGATACGGCTCGCTCAGGTATCATCGATTTCGACCGATCAGAGCATTGGCAGGTGGGGCTCAATTTTCACAATGCTGGGGGACAGAATGGGCAAATCTCCTTTGATACGGCAAATAGCACGGATGGGATCAAAGATTTGAACTCAGGAACGACGGTCAATGATGGCGCTTGGCATCACGTCGTCGTGGTCTATGACGACGCGGATGGGTCAGATAAGAGAATCTATATAGATGGGGTAGAGACAGCTAGTGCAGAGCAACATACCACCGGTCTAGGTAAGGGGACTACACGGTACGGGTTCTTTGCGGATGGCTCAGAGGCAGGTAGTTTTGATGGAGGAAGGAATAACCTCGCATACGAAGGGCTGCTCGATGAGGTACGAATAAGCACCAGCGCCATTGATGCGGCAAGAGTTGCCGTACACTTCGCAAACGAGAACGACAATGCTGCCTTTTGGAACAGTATCTCAGAGGAGGGGAGTAATCTTCCACCATCTGCGCCAACTACTCCCTACTTCAACCATACCTCTGCGCAGGCTAGCAGTACAAACCCCACCAATGTCTCCATCTATGGAACTTCTAGTAGAATCCCAAAATTCTCAGCAGTGTTTGAAGATGCGGATACTGGGGATACATCTGATATGGCAAGAATCCAGGTAAGTACAGATCCTACATTTGCTTCTGTAACTCACTGGGACTCTGGTTTTGCAAGTATTGCAAGCGTGACAGAAGGGAATAGAAGCGCAGATATTAGCTATGATAGTCACGGAACGGCGGCAACCCTAGCCTTGGCGATGGATGATGGAAATACGACCTACTACTGGAGAATTGCCTTCGAGGATGCTGCTGATGATGAGGGAGCGTGGTCTGCCGTGCAATCCTTTAGTCTTCTAGATATCCCAACTGTTCCAGACAATCTCTCTGCCTTAAAAACGGACGCAAGTCCAAATCCAGACACCTTTACCTTGAGCTGGCAGGACCGTTCTGTAGATGAGGCAAACTTTGCGATCCAGTATCAGGAAAATACAGGTGGAGGCTTTGGCGCATGGACGGACACGGCTGCAAGTCCGGTTGCAGCAAATGCTACGAGTGTTGTCTTTAATCAGACGGTGAATAACGCCGCATACAAGTTCCGGGTTCGCGCGTGTAACTATGCTGGATGTAGTGGGTACGAGGAGGACACCTTCGAGCACTACACGGATCCTGATGCGCCGGTGGATGTATATGGAGACTATCAGTCAGATACGGAGTTTGATGTGTACTTCGATGATAGAAGTATCATTCAGCTAGTGGAAGTCGATAGATGCCAAGTATCTGCGGCGTGTGATGCAGCAACCTTCACGAATGTGGATACGCTACTTGATGAAAGTACAGATATGCCCGTATCGGATTCAGGAAATACGGCTATAGATAGCGCATATAGATGGCGTGCTAGAGTAAACAATGGGGCTGGTACCACGTCGGAGTACACCATGTCGCCTATTGAGTTTACCAAGCCTGATAGTCCTAGTAGCTTGAGCGCGGTCTATGTGACGGACGAGATGATTGAAATTACTTGGACTGATGAAAGTAGCTTTGAGGATGGGTTTCGTATAGCCGTATCTATAGATGGGGGAGGGTATACGGATCTAACGCCTGGGGTAAATACGGTTGGAGCAGGCGTAGAGTCCTTCATCTATACGGGTGCGTCAGCGAATAGTACCTATACCTTCAGAGTCTTGGCCCATGTACAGGCTACGACCTATAATACAGAACTCCATTCTACGGATGCCTTCACTGCAACGGTATATTCTACGCCAGATGCTCCAAGTGACTTAAGTGTTACGTATAATGCGGACAATGATATTGATCTTACATGGACAGATAATGCGGACTTCGAGTCTGGCTACCGCGTGTTAGTATCTGTGGATGGAGGAACTGAATCAGCAGTCGCAGTATTGGCAGCAGATACAGAAAGCTACAACTATACCGCGGGCACGGCGGAACATAGCTATGAATTTCGAATAGAAGCGTATCGTGAGCCCTCTGCTCCAGAGAATCCAAATGAGCTTGCAAGTAGGTCAGAGCTCTCAGATGAAATAACAACTTCGCCTGCTTCACCAACACTGTCAGTTGGGACCATAGGTGAGAGAAGTATACGTTGGAACATAACGGACAACTCAAGCATAGAAGATGGGTTTATTTTGTTTGATAGTGATGGAACAACGGAACGATCACGCCTTTCCGTGCCGAATATCACCTACTTCCAAGAAAATGCCCTGGAGCCGAATACAAGCTACACGAGGTCCAGTAGAACATTTTTGAGTCAGCAGGGTGTGGAGCTCAGCTCTAGTGATTCAGGACAACAGACTGCAGTGACCTTGGCGGCAAGTCCTACGGAAGTAGATGTGGAAGTGACTGGCGCTACAAGTACGGTAACTTGGGAAACGAATGGAAATCCTGTTGGTACAGAGTTCTATGTAGAAAACACGGGCACACTTGCGAATTCGGGTTGGGTAGCAGATGTTACAACTTGGGATGATGTCTATGACGAAGCAGACTGTGGCACATCCTACTCATACCAAGTAAAATCACGGAACTCGAATCTTGTAGAGTCTTTGGCTGAGGTATTTGAGATAGCGTTACCTGCTTGTCCTGTGGAGGAGTCCTCAAATACGCGAGTAAACGGAGGGGGTGGTGGATTTAGTGAGAGGCCATTAAACCCTTGGGAACTACCAGAGGAGGGGACGGTAGAGCAGGAGTCAGAGGAGGTGAAGAGCATATCTGAACGCGGTAGTGAACAAGACAGAATAGAGTCAGTAGATTCTGCAAACACGGGCCAAGATGTAGGTGCTTCGTGTACAGAGCAATTTGCTGATACAGAGCAAAGCTGGGCAAGAGCATATATCACACATCTTCATTGTATTGGTATTGTAGATGGTAGAACGGAAACCACATACGAACCAAATGAACCGATGAAGCGCATAGAGTTCCTCAAGCTTGTACTACTGGGGTTCAAGGATGAGCATATGATCAATGTGGAAAGTCAGATGTACATAGACGTTCCGCTCAGTAGTTGGTTTGCACCATATGTTCATAACGCAACAAGGCTTGGTATCGTCCACGGATATCGAAATGGATACTTCAAGCCAGAGCAGTATATAACAAGGGCGGAAGCATTGAAGATATTGCTAACTGTGAAGGGGTTGGTGGATCAGGAGGCTGAGGTACAAGGGGAAGGATGGTATCTCTACTACGAAGACATAGCGAAAGAGGAAGGAGTACTAGCCTGGCTAACAGAACCAAACGAGTATCTCTTAAGAAGTGAGGCATCCCAAGTAATCTCCCAATCCATCAAGAGCGGGAAGGCTATATGGAACCTGGATCGATAGGAAGAAAGCTTCCGCTAGATACGCTCCTGTGCTATACAGTACAGGAGTTTTTAACATACTACTATGACGGAGCTAGCAAAACGCTACGACCACAAGGAAATCGAGCCCAAGTGGCGGGCATACTGGGAGGAAAAGCAGGTCAACGCATTCAAATACGATGAAAGTAAGCCCACCTACGTCATAGATACGCCGCCGCCATACGTATCCGCTGCACATTTGCACAGTGGGCATATCATGTCCTTTTCTCAGGCCGAGTTTTTTGCGCGCTATCGTCGCATGCGAGGCTACAACGTGTTCTATACCATGGGCTTTGATGACAACGGACTGCCCACAGAGCGCTACGTAGAAAAGAAGCACAATATCAATAAGTCCAAGATCACCAAGCGAGAGTTCGTTGAGCTGTGTCTCAAGGAGACGAAGGAGGGCTCACAAAACTATATAGAGCTTTGGAAGACCATGGGTCTTTCTCTCGACTGGTCAAAGACCTATTCCACCATCAACCCTACCGCCACCAAGGTATCACAGTGGTCGCTCATAGACCTCTGGAAAAAGGGTGCACTAGAGCGCAAGGAAATGCCTATTCTCTGGTGTACGCACTGTCAGACCGCGCTTGCTCAGGCGGACCTGGAGGATCAGGAAGAAATGGGAATGATGCACTACATCAACTTTGCGGACGCTGAGGGAAATCCACTACTCATTGCCACTACGCGCCCAGAGCTCATCCCCGCGGTGGTCGCTGTATACACCAATCCAGAGGATGAGAGATTCAAGCACCTCATCGGTACAGAAGCTACCGTACCTTTTGTGAATACCAAGGTCCCAATCAAGGCGAGTGACAAGGTGGATCCAGAGAAGGGGACAGGAATCATGATGGTATCTACTTGGGGAGATGTAGAGGATGTAGAAAAGTGGCAGCTAGACAAGCTAGAAACTAGGCAGATCTTGGGAGTGAACGGTGTGCTCAATGAGTTAGCAGGAGAGTTTGAGGGTATGCACTTCAAGAAAGCAAGAAAAGCTATTGTAGAAAAGGCACAGGAGTTGGGTATCTACGTTCGAGGTGAGGAGAGAGAACAGGTAAAAAATATACATGATCGATGTAAAACACCTGTGGACTTCATCGCAAGCAAACAGTGGTTTATCAAGCTTACGGATAAGAAGGAAGAATTCTTGGAGTTAGGGAGAAAACTCAATTGGTACCCTGCTCACTACCGAAGGGATTATGAAACTTGGGTAAACGGCCTCAAGTGGGACTGGTGTATTTCGAGGCAGCGCTTCTATGGAGTGCCGTTTCCGCTTTGGTATTGTAAGGGTTGCGAGGAACCAGTTTTTGCTGAGGAGGAACAACTACCTGTAGAGCCTTCTACAGCTAAGCCGCCAGTGGAGAATTGTCCTAGTTGTGCAGGGAAGGAGTTTGTCCCTGAAGAAGACGTAATGGATACATGGGCGACTTCTTCGTGTACACCATTTTTACTTAGAGAATTAGTGGACGATCCAAAGATCAAGGAGGATATGTTCCCTGTAGGGGTACGTCCAAACGCTCATGAGATTATCCGTACCTGGGATTTTTATTCTGTTGTAAAGAGCTACTATCACTTTGGAGATGTGCCATTTAGAGATGTAATGATCTCTGGACACGGTACGGATGAGCAGGGGCGAAAGATTTCCAAGAGTCTTGGGAACTACACCCCACCTATGCAGTTGGTGGAGGAGCATGGCGCTGACGCGATTCGTTTCTGGGCTACGGGGGCAAACCTGGGCGAGAATCTAAAATTTCAGCCCGCGGAGCTCAAAGTAGGAAAGAAGCTCTTCAACAAGCTATGGAATGTAGCAAAGCTTTTGCAGATGCATACACCTGAGTCTGGAGTACCAGTGGCACAGAGTCTCGAGGCAGCGGATGTGTGGGCACTTACAGAGCTCAAGAAAACCATCGAATTGATGGAGAAGTATATGGATGAATATGAGTTTGCGCATGCGAGGCAAGCACTCTCAGACTTCTTCTGGAATATTTTTGCAGACCGATACATTGAGTTCATCAAGTACCGTCTCTGGGGAGAAGAGGGAAAATCAAAGGACGCTGCAATCCATACATTAGCAACCTTGTTTGAAGGTGTGCTGAAACTCTTTGCACCCTTCTTCCCGTACGTGACAGAGGAGATCTACCACGGGCTTTTTATGAAAGAAGGAGAAGAGAGTATTCACCTCACGAGCTGGCCAGTGGTGACGCAGGTAGAGACCTCTATATTAGACGGGTTTGATAGGGCACTGGAGACTATCGAAGCCATCAAAAAGTACAAGGCAGACAATCAGCTTTCCATCGGGGCAGAGCTAGAAACCATGCCAGTAGAAAGTACTATGGATGAAGAACGTTTTGGAGAATTTGTACGCAAGGTGATGCGTATTGAGGGCTAGTGCCACCGAGCTCAGTAAACCACCGAAAGGCAAGGAAGAAAGTACATATTCACCTTGCCTTTTTTCTAAAATTTCTGTAAAATTCGCCAGCACAAAATACACATAAAAAGGAGAACTATATGCACCATGCCGGTGTAGGATTTATTGCTTGCGTTATACTATTTTTTGCCTTTGGTACGAAGAGTGCGAGAGGTAAAGAGGTTGGTCCTTCGGTTCTGAGAAATGTCATCCAGGTCTATGATGAAGGTCCTGTACTGGTTGAGATTTTAAAGGAAGTACGTCGCGGCCACTATCTTTGCATTGTGAAGAACAAGATGCAGGAGCCCATTGAGGTACATGTGGAGATCAAGGGAAGTTCACTCTCACCGATTGAAGCAGTCCTGAAGAAAAAGGGCTACAGTCTGCATCATTTCCAAATTGATGCGAGTGTATACCGGCGCCCAAAAATACAAAGGGTTCGAGTAGCCCAGGTTACCCTCATGATGGAACACATGTATCCATAGAGGCAAAAGAAAAAAGAACAGTAAAAGAGCCACCAGAAAGGGGCTCTTTTTTCATATCTGTGTGAAACTCTACTGAGATTCCTGAATGCGAAGTGTCTCCAGGATAGCTGCGTATTCCTTCTCATACTCACCATCTACGAAAGCACCATTGCTAAAGAGATATACGCCATCATCAAGAGCGATAATGGTACTGATGCTTTCCCATCCGTTTTCCTTGGAAGTCACGGTAAGTTCCAGAGCTTCCATATCATCGATCATAACAGTTTTGCGAGACTCTTCTCGATCCTCAAATTGATCTCCTTGCATCGCGATCACCTCGTCCATGCTGATGTCCGGGTAGCGAACCAAGCCAAAGGCATGGTCGTTGTACATACTCTCATCTTTCATTCCGATAGAGTTTTCTGTGGTCATCTCAGCAACCCACCCCTCAGGGAGTCTGAAGCTAAGAGAAAAGAACTCCTCCTGTGTGGGCCGCCAAGTGGTGTCGTCTGAAATAGCAGGAGCACGAAGTACTGCAGACTCTTCGAGCGCCTGCATTTCGTCGGTATTGTGCTTGTCTGAAAGTTTACCCTTAAGATCCTGGATCTCTTCGTGTTGCTCTTTGATCATATATCCAGCAGAAACGAGCGCAGCTGTAATCAAAATGGTGAGTATATAGCTCCAGGCGCGGCCTGAGCTCGCTTCTTTTTTCGTAGATCGAGGCATGGGGATGCATTAGAATATTCACCACTATACTGCCATACATAGGGGTGCTGGTACAGGAACAGCCCTTGCGTAAGGGGTAGGTGCATCGATCAGTAATACATCATGCATTTCATCTCAGTAAAAGCTGCGCTAGGATATAAAAGTAACGGCCGAGAAGAGTAGTAAAATATTGACTAAAAACAAAAAAGTTGTAGATTGTGTTTAGTATTTTATTATGTGTGTCCATGTCCCCTCAAGATTTTGATGGTAATGCAAACGAAAAGGAGCTGAAAACCACGCAGCCAGATATGATGCGTAAAACCTTTCAGGCCGGTGATGCTAGCCATAGCCAGGCAATTCAAAATATCCTCGCAAGAGTGCAAGGAGGGAATAATGCATACCTCAAACGTACCATTCAGATGCCAACGGATGAGTTGCAGAACACGCAGCATGTTGCACCTCAGCCCAAGGGGCCTTATCAGAGTGCAGAGGAACTCAAGGTTACGAAGAGTGTCCTACCAGATGAACAGCTTCCAATGCAGAGGGAACAAGACAGGTTGCAGCAGCAAATTACCAAGTCTGTTGAGAGAGCTTGTGCGATGTTTTCGGATATGGAACGCGCAAGAACCTTGGTGTTTAATACATTTCGGGGAAGAGGATCAGATGGAGAGCTCAGAGAGCGTATTGATAATGCCATTGCAATCAATCAGCAAAGAACAAGGAACTTCCTTGAGCAAAAAGAGGAAGAAAGGAGACAAAGAGATCTTGCTGCACAGCAAACCGTAGAGTTGAACCTTCATGAACTTGAGGAAAAAATGCTTGGGGGTTCTGAACTTTTTGTGCAGCAGCAGCCATATCAAGTAGAGGCTGAAAAGACTGCCGAGGAAGCACTTCAGGAAGCACAGAGAAAAAGTAAGCAGGTGGATGATGCAAAAAGAAGAGCACAGCAACTTCTCGATGAGCAGGGTGCAGAGGAGAAAGAAGAAAAGAGACGAAGTGCTATCGAAGAAGCGAGGGCGACGCGAGAAGCAAAGGAAAAGCTACGAAAAGATAAGGAGTTAGCTGCCCTTGAGCAGGCGCAACAATCGCTCTTTATGATAGATGGTAGCTCTATAGGTTCTCCCATGGACCTGGAAACCACTGCCGTTATCCCTCCAAAGGGCGTTCCTAAAGTACGCACTCCCTTCAAGACAGACGGTCTAAGTCAAGAGGAGGCAACGAGAAGACTTAGAGAGCACAGCATGGCTGAGCGACAGAGGCGAAAGGAGCGGCTCGATGAGCAAAAAAAGGCAAGTAAGAAGATGATTTTTGAAGACAAGCACTTTGGGCTGGGGTATTTGGATAGTACGGAAGTGGACGAGGGAGATCAGGGGAAGGTGTATAAAAAGTCTCGAAAAGAAAGAAATCAGAAGGTATCACCGGTGGCACCTGAGGTGGCTCGATTACTCGTGCCAGGGAAGTTTTTTGAGCTCAGTTCCGTTCGGACTGTGCGGTCTGGAGATGGTATTGTCTATCAACCAAATCCAGGAAAAGTTTTAGGACTCCTATCCACACCAGGCATTGGTGCTGATGTTATCGTCCTTGGAAACGAAAATGAGCCTGCTTTCCGTATCAAGGAGGCAAAAGTGATCACTACCTTGAGTACAAAGGGTTCTATGGAGCCACACGTACTCCTCAAAGGAGAAGAGGGCATGCTCTATCTTATGCGGCCTGTCAATCTTCCAAAGTTTGGGGATAAAGTATCTACACGTATCCCAGAGCATTTATATGAGGGAGTCGTTCCTCCCTTTGTGAAACGCAACATCGACCATCATGTGGTGGTAGAAGGAGTTATCCCGAGAGATATTGTAGCTGGAAAAGGGATTGTCCTAGAAAAGGAACAGCTTGATGGAAGCGTGTCCGCAGAGAGCACGCTGGTGCCTACGCTATCGGGACAGCTCTATAGTATTGAGGAGACAAGAGCTCTTGGAAAAGTAAAAGGGACCGCATTCTGGAAGCTCATGCTCAAGCACGAGTCGAAGGGAAATGAAACAAACCCGTATAAGTACGTTCGTATGAGACGGGTAGAAAAGGATGTTGCTGGCCTAGGTCAGTTCATGTCCAATACGCTGGCAACCATGGGACCTATACCAAATCATATACACGGAGTACTGGAGGATCTAGAACGCTTGCTCTCACGGAAGGTGGTCATGCAATACCGCCTGCGAGATGGAAGCAGTAGTAGTGTACATCTTTATATGTCGAGTGTTATTCGTGAAGCGGGTTATAAGGGGGAAGGGGAAGCGCCTTACTATGTCTTGGCTGCATATGCGCACAAGAAAAATGGAGTGCTCACTCC
>JAUIFW010000029.1 GCA_030430105.1 bacterium
TGCTCATGCAGCCTTTGGATCTGCCATGCATGAAGCGGTTGAGTATCTCTACATCCATAAAAACGAGTATCACAAGCTCCCTCGCGAAGCTGCGATGCTCCAACGCTTTGAGGATATGATGGTGAAAGCTCGTATTTCCGCTGAGGAAAAGAAGAAGTTTATCACCTATGGAAAGGAGCAACTTTCTCTTTATTACAAGGAAAAGGGACCAACCCTACCAGAGCAGACAGCTATCGAGCAGGATTTCCGTTTTGAAGGTTGCCATCTTGGTGATGTACCCCTTACGGGTAAGATCGATAAAATGCTCATCGACAAGACTACCAAGCAGATTCATGTGGTGGACTTCAAGACCGGTAGCGCCTCTAGAAAGTGGAAGAACTCTCTGAAGCTTCTCAAATACAAGCAGCAGCTGCAGTTTTATAAGATTCTTGTTGAAACCAGTAAGTCCTTTGGTGGAACCTACCGTGTTGATGAGGGAAGCCTTGAGTTCCTTGAAGCTGAAAAGGGAGTGCTTGTGGACCTACCCCTCTTGATAGAGAGCAAGGATGTAGACTTCCTCTCAAGCCTGATTACCGCTGTGTATAAAAAAATCACCACACTAGATTTTCCGGATGTTTCTGGATACGAGGAAAACCTTCGTGGGGTGCAGGCCTTTATGAAGGACCTTGCCACTGGAGATATTTAAGAGTTCTTCGGCAGTGCACATGTGCCTCCACGCTTGATGAACCCATTCATCCTGTATGCGGTGTACAAGACAAATAATACAGCTGCGATTCGGAAATACACTCCATACTCTGTGATAAAATAGAGGGAAAAGGACACGCCAAAGAGTGAGAGCACTGGTAGCGTACACGCTGTACATGCAACAGTCAGTGCACTCAGTGCCCCTCCCACACCCGCAGTAATGCCCGTTTCTACTGCCCCACGACTTTGGACTCTCAGTATCTCTGCGAACCCCATGACCAAGAGACCAACTACCATACTCAGTACCCCATAAAAAAGCATGTTGTCCCACGTGAGCGCCCCTCCTGGCACACACATGTGTTCCACACTCCCAGGCATTGCATTCATCGCAAATACAGCCACGTCAAAGAGTAGGAAGGATATACCTATCCAGACGATAAGCCATGTTGGCCGCTGCAGGAGGAGAAGTAGGTGCATGGTTATAAAAGAAAAAAAGGGGCCGAAGCCCCTTAATTATACCATGAATGCTTACTCCATGAGTCCTGTAATTCTAGAAGCAGGAACTGCTCCTGGAATATACTGTACATCTCCCGTCTCATTATCGAGAAGGAAGTTTCCTGGAGTACCGCTTACACCTGCATTTGCACCAGCATTCATTTCTGCTCGTACTTCAGCAAGGGTTTCCTGATTGTCATAACACTCTAGGAAGGCCGCTCGATCTGCTCCAACCTTCTCTGCAGCATCTGCGAATGACTCACTCGTGTTCTGTACCGTTCCCGCCATAAGTGCATCTGCATACATCCAGAACGCATCGTTTCCAGCCACCTCTGCAACACATTCTGACGCGACCGCCTTGTTTGTTGCTGATGGATCATGACTTCGTAGTGGGAAATCACGATAGATCCAGTTCACATTTTCATTTTCTTCCACAAGCTGTTTCGCTGTGTCGTGAAACCGCTGACAATATGGACAGTCGAAATCTGAGTATTCTACGATGGTGTACCTTGCATCCTTGTTTCCTCGTACATGATCCTCATCAGTAATCTCAGGAACCTTGTACTCCGTTGGTGCAGGAGCAGGTGCTGTAGGCTGCGCCTCAGCTGCAAGTGCTTCTGCTACAAGTTTCTGTACATCTTCTTGTGTATAACTATCCGCCAAAGCATTTGACGCCGTTCCCCCCATATTCATTCCAAGATAGACAAGGGATCCAGATACTGCAACTGATGCAAAGATAATCGCAGCAATTAGCCCTTTATTACTCTGATTGCTCATAAGTTTGTGATATGAAATAAGTTTTCAGATTATTGTATCATAGAGGTCCGCCTCTTTCACTTTCTAATTCTCTTTCTTTATCGTCTAATATACTTAGCGAAGCCCTTCCACATCTACAACCCTATCATAACGCCGCCCCTCGTGCAGCAGTGTTGGTATTTTCACCGTTCGTACTTCCTGCTCTACCAGCTGTTTCATAGCTGCAAGTTGCTCTACAATTTCCTCTGAATTTGCGAGAGCATCCACTTCCCGAATTTCCTCTTCACTCATACCAATAGTGGCAAGGAACTTCGTTATTTCGATATACGCAGTATCTCTGCTGTAAACTAGGTTGAAGGCTTCCTGCACTTTCATCCCTTCCTCGTTTTCAGCACTGAACATATACTTCAAGAGTTGCCAATCTCGTTGCTCCTCACTTCCTGTTTCTCTTTCATAGGTTGCAAGCGCAAGTACCCATCTCGCAACCAACTCCGAATGCGGGAACTTATACTCCTCATCGCTCAATGGGATGGGATAGAGAATATAGGCAACATTATGCGTATCAAATACGCCTGCTTCCTCCATATTTCCAGTAAGCTTTGCACAGAAGACACATCCTGGATCTACAATTTCTATCGTTGTAGGTTTTGCCGGATCATAGGGCTCTGCATAAGAAGGATACTTCTAAAGCGATCTGGAACTCTTGCTATGGTCTCACCAAACTGCACAACATGCCCAAAGGCCCATCCGTGTGGATTGCCCTGCATCAGTGCTTCTATAAACCCAGGCTCCGTGGTCCCAATACTGCATGCCTCTCCTCCAAGACTACAAGACTCTGCATCTCTTGGATTACAAGTGTCGTAGACCATCAAATTAAGCCCACTTAGTAAGACAGCGATCACACTCCAAACGGTGAGGACTACAAAGATTGCAGCAAGCCAATCAATCCACTTGCTCAGAAATTTTGCCACCCTTGGGTGAGAGAAGACAAACTTTCCGAGCAATTTTCCTTTTACTTCCTCTTTGAAGTTGATATCACAGGGCCTAAAGGTTACCCGCCGAAGAACACAGTACCATGCTCTCCCCGCAAGCTTTCTGTAGGCTGCGGAAAAGATACCAAGAACGAGAAAAACGATGAAAGCTGCGATACAAAGCATTTATGCAAGGGTTGAGAAAATATGAGCGATACTATCCAAAGCGTGATCCACATCCTTTTGACGGAGATGTGCTCCAAAGGATAGTCGAAGAAGAGGAGGTAACTCCTTCTTATTCTTCAAGTAATAGTGACAACAAAAATATCCACTACGAGCGTACACGCCAGCCTTCGCAAGCATGAGTCCAAGACTGTGGCTATCAATACCCTCATGGTAAAAAGCAATGCTAGAACCAGGCGCTTCACCTACGAGGTGTACTCCCTGCATCGCTTTAAGCTCATTGAAGGTGTATTCTTCCAATTCCTGGGTGTACTCCTTATATGGTTTCCCTTGGATTTTATATGAATCCTGCCATTTGAGAGCAGCTCTGAGGCCAATGATTCCCTCCCAGCTCTGAAGCCCCATCTCGAGTCTACTATGCAAATGCTCGTCTCCCTCTAGGAGTGAGTAGGTATCCTTATAGACATCTCCGACCATGCCGCCACCTAGTATACCGATGCGAAGCTGTTTGAGTAGTGTTTTCCTGATCACGATTACCCCCATAGAAGGACCGTACATCTTATGAACAGAACCAAAACAAGCATCGAAGTCGAGGTCTCGCAGATCCTCTGGGTGGTGCCCGAGTACCTGTGCCGCATCTACGAGAAGTAGCCCCCCCTGCTCATGTATCCCCTCCGCCAACTCTTCTCTATTTGCAAGTCTCACCCCATTGATGTTGCTCGCACCATTCACAAGCCAAATACTTCTTCCTAGCTCCTTCCAATTGGGCATGATACTTCCATCCTCCTCGCGCTCTAGCACTACACGCTTTACCCCCGTGCGTTCTGCAAAACTCATAGTTGGGAGGTATGCAGAATTGTGCTCAATGTCACTCGTGACAACCGTATCAAACTTATCTCCGGCTAATTGGCTCAATACTAGGTTGATCCCATAGGTGGTGTTGTGCGTGAAGCACACTACGTAGTCCTCAGCCTTTTTCCCTACATATCTCAACATTGCCTCACGAGTCTCTTCCACCTCCTTATCTACTCTCTCCCCCCATGGATATTTCACTCTCTCACCACAAGCGTTGTAGGTTTTGTAATACCCTTCCACCGCTTGTATAACCTCCATAGGTCTTAGCGTCTGACAGGCACTGTCAAAATAGTGTACCCCTTCAGGCAAGTAGGAAAACCCTTCCTTCCCTTCTGTAGGTGTCTCTGTCTTCTTTTGTCCGATTCCAAACATAATACTAGTTAGTTGCCCACCTAGTATATGCGCCTTGGCAGACCTTACTAGGTTTTTTCTGGCAGTACCCTTCGGACCAAGTGTCCAAGCCTACTCCACACCCATCCAAGCAGGCGCCTTGTCCTTCGGAACCGCTTTTTACCGTTGTATAGAGACGTGTAGAGGATCGGCACCATCAACAGGGTCAAGGTAGTAGCAAAGAGCATACCAAAGAAGATTGTCCAAGCTAGGTCTCCCCATACCTCATCTGCGAATGCTAAGGGAAGTACACCAAGCGCAGTTGTAAGTGTCGTGAGTATCACTGGCTGCAGTCGCTCACTACACGCTTCCACGACACTTTGGATCAATTCCCCCTCCTTACGTTTTTGATTCATACGATCTATCAATACGATCGCATCGTTTACCACCACTCCCATGAGCGCTACGATTCCAATAAATCCTGGGAACGAGAAGTTTCTACCAAGAAGGGCGAGTCCAAAGAATACACCAATCAGGGCAAGTGGTAGCGTCCCAAGGATGATAAATGGCTGCCGATACGACTGAAACTGAAGGACGAGAATAAAGGCAATCAAGAAGATACCTATATTCATCGCACGCCCCAGACTCTCAAAGGACTCCGTGGTGCTCTCCGTTTCTCCACCGAAATCTAGCCTCACTCCCTCTGGAATTTCAAATTCCCCACTAGCAATCTTGTCCTGTACTTCTTCAACTACAACCGTTGGTACGGTCTCCGCATTTACACTCGATCGCACATAGACCACAGTCTCCGTGTCTTGGTGCTGAATTTCTGTAATATTTGGTGCAAGTTCAACGGACGCAAGCTCACTTACGGGGACTAGTCCACGCTGCGTACTTATGAGGTAGCCTTCAATATCCTTTACACTTCTTGGCACACTTTCACAAAGTACCTGATTTCCCACTGCCTCTTCCACTTGAACCAGAGTATCTTCCCTACAGCTCTCCAACCTAAAATCTCCTCGAATTCTTACATCGATTTCTTCTCCCGCCTCGAGAAAGCTCATGACATCTGCTCCGAATACCAAGGTACGTAATTCAGATGCTAAGTTCTGTGCACTGATTCCATAGTACCGAAGTGCCTCACGTTTTGGAGCGAGTACAAATTCCCCCGTCCCTACGGACACGGAACTTTCTACCTCCTGTGTTCCAGGAATACCCTTCAGCAAGGTTACTAAGTCCTGCGCTGTGGTCTCGAGAAGATCTAAAGAGTCTCCAAACAGTCTTGCCTCGATAGGAGCACCCACGGGAGGTCCTGCCGCAAGCTCTTCGATCTCTACGCGTGCACCGGATATTTGCTGAAACTCCTCTCGAAGCTGCTCAGAGATTTCATAGCTAAGCAGCGCTCTCTCACTTCCATCTACTATGTTTACCGTAATTCTCCCGAGGTGACTTCCGCCAGCTCCGCTACTACTCACAACAGACTCTATCTCTGGCCTCTGGAAAATAATCTCCTTTGCGAGCTCCATTTTCTCCTCCGTCTTCTCAAGTTTTGTACCAACCGGAAGCTCTACATTCACATAAAAGAAATCAATATCCACTGGTGGAAATAGCTGGAGCTTCAAGAACCCAAGTATAGGTAGCATCAAGCTGAGCACAAACGCAGCGACCATCCCCCACACCCAACGTTTCTTTAGGCTTCTATTTCGAAGAATGGCTAGTAGATGCTTTTCATACCATACCCTCAGCGGCTGAATGTATTTCCCAAGAATTGGTTCCTTTTTCTTCGCATCTTTGAACTTGGCGTACACCCAACTTCCAATAGCCGGCACGATGAACAGTGCCACAAAGAGCGATGCTATAAGTGTCACGTTAATGGTCAGTGGAATGAACTTTACGTATTCGCCTGTAATTCCCGTCATGAGTGTCATCGGAAAGAAGGCTGACATGGTAGTCAGAGTTCCTGACACGAGTGGCGCTCGATATGTTTTCACAGCATCAAGGGCTGCATCTCTTGCATTCAAGCCCCTTTCTCTCGCCTCAAACATTCCCTCAATCATGATGATTGACGTATCCACCACAATTCCAAGAGACAGGATCAGAGAAAAGAGTACGAGTCCATTGAGAGAAAACCCAAGGCTACTTAGCCCAATAAAGGTGATCAAGAAGATGAGGGGTATGCTCCCACCTACTAAAAGCGCCTCCTTCACCCCCAACGCGAGAAACAGAATGATCGCAATGATCAATACGGTCTGCATTGCACTAGACGCCAGAATGGCTACATCTTCACGTACAAATACAGAACGATCTCCTGTGATTATCGCATCAAAGCTTGTGGGTAATTCTTCCTCTCCGAAGATTTCTGCTCGCTCTCGAACCGTGTCCGCGACCTCTGTCACATTTGCACCTGTCTGTTTTTTTACACTGAGTGACACGGCGTTTCGCTCACCCTCTCCAGGTATGTAAATACTCGAACTGGATGTTGGCAGAGGCAGGCTTCTTCGCACCTCCGCAATGTCCCCAAGGACGATGGTCTGCCCCTCTCGCTCCAGGATGGGGACCTGACTAATCTGCTCAGGAGTTTTAAGTTGCCCCTTGAAACTTACCTGATACGACAGCGTATCCACCAAGACAGATCCCACAGGGAAATTCATATTCTCACTTCGAAGGGTGCTCAGCACCTGACCGAGCGTCAGTTCTAGATTTGCAAGCTTCCCCCTATCGACAAATATCTGTACTTCTTCCTTATCAACTCCCGCAAGGTCGACTTCAAGCACACCAGATATGCTTTCTAACTCCTCTTGCAACTGCTCCCCCCAATATGCGACCTCTTCCGTGGTGGCATTTCCTACTATCGAAACATTGATAATTGGACGATCATCGAGAGAAATCTCTGCGACGATAGATTCACTGGCGTCATCGGGTAGCCGAACTTGTGCTTTTTTTACCTCATCTTGCAGCTCTCGCACGGAATCCTTTAGATCTGCACCCGCTTCAAACTGTACGACAATCACACTGACACCTTCCGAAGACGTAGATGTGATACTGTCTACATCATCCAGATCATCGAGCTCCTGCTCAAGAGGTGTGGTAATAAGCTCCTCTACATCTGTAGGAGAAGCTCCACTATACACTGTACTTACCGTCGCGATCGGAATCTTTACCTCTGGGTTCGACTCAAGGGGTAAACTCTGCAAACTCCCCCAGCCAAGCAGCACAATGAGCGCTACCAAAAGTGAGGTAATTCTCCATCTCTCTATGAAAAATTTCCAGATTTGCATACTATTCAAAGAGTAACTGAATCTCACGGCCTTGGTCCGAATCCTCGAAGAGTCGTCCTCCATCCGCGGCAATGTATTCTCCTGTATCTAGCCCGGCGAGTACTTCTACTACCGTACCTTCTACATCTCCAAGGGTAACTTGTCTTTTCTCTAGTACTCCTTCTGTCACTACCCAGACATAACTTTCCGTACCCTCTACGACCACAGCTTCGAGAGATACGTATGGGCTGTCTTGCTTTAACCCTCTTGGGGAAAGAGTAAACTCGATCGGTACCATGGTTCCTGGAATAAGATCGGCATTGCTTTGTGCAATCTCCACGATGATCTTTCCTGTCTGAGGATTGGCATGGGTAGCAATCGCATCGATCTCATCGAAGTATCGCTCATTGATGAGGACCTCATCTCCCTTCTCCATGAGCTGGGCAGTCTCTACTGACACTCCTACAGACATACGTACAGCCTGCTCCTCTTCAAGCACGAGCACCAAGGTGTTGCCCGAAAGAGTGTCTCCTTCTACAACTTCTACCTGGGTAATAACTCCCGCAAAAGGTGCCGTGATTTCTAGGTCCTCAAAGGCATCTTCAGCGGCTGTGAAAGAGCTTTGCGCATTTGATAGTGCGTTTTCGGACTGAGCTTCCTGGAGCTTCGCATTCTCCTTACTAGAAGTAAGGGCTGCTTTTGCCTGCTCAAGCTGTGCACGTACGTTTTCCTCTGAAAGTTCAAGTTGCGCGGAGGCTAGATCGATAACCTGCTCAAGATTATCCTTGGCATCCTCTACGCTGAGTCTTGCCTGTTCCTCTTGCTGCCGCGCCTGTAACCTAGCTCTTGCCAGGGTGTCCTCATAGGATTTCTCTGCAAGTTTTAGCTGCTGCTTGGCTTGTGCCTGAAGCGTTTCCGCCTGCTCAATTGTAGAGTCATACGAGATTTTGGCATTTTCAAGAACCAAGGAAACTCCTTCCACCTGTTGCAACTGATTATCCCTTGCAATGATTGCGTTTTCTAGGCCTTGCTCTGCACTCAGAAGATTTTGCGTATTGTTCGTCTTGGTCTGCTCCAGGGTTGTAATTGCCGTGTTGATACTGTTCGACATCCCGTTGAGTGTCGTAATCTGCCCTGTCACTGCAGAAAGGTGCTGTGACAAAAGGGACTGCGGATACGCAAGCCCTGTAAGCGAATTGTCCAAGGCAATTTTGAGTTTCTCGCCTGTCTCCTGAGCCTCTGCTACGAGCTCTCTTGCCTCATCAGCAGTAGGGTCTTCTGGATACTGCTCTAGGCTCTCTAGCAGAACTAGCATGGCAAATTCCGCTTCTCGCTTCGAATTGGGGTCCTTTACTCCTAGGTAATACTCAAAGGTATCATTACCACTATCAAAGTTATCCGACACCCCCAGGATCTCATCAAAGGTAAGGGCAGACTGACGTACCTGTGCAAATACATTCGATACAGCATTATCAATCTGATCCTGTGCTGCGATTTCACTTACTCGCACCAGTTCCTTTATTTGCTCTAAAGTATCCTCTGCTGCGCTAATAGATGTACCAGTAGACGTATCAGAAAGCTCCACTTGTAGCTCTGCACTCGCAAGCTGGTTCGCGGCCTGTTTTCGCAAGGTTGCTGCCTGCTCGAGAGAAGAATTGTAGCTGATTCTCGCTAGCTCTAGGTTTACCTCAGCATTGGCATTACTTTCACTTAGCGTCTGCTCATTGGACTCTAGTGCTTGGTTCAGCCTTTGCTCAGCAGACTCAAGCTGATTTCTCGCGTTTTCGATAGACTGTGCCTTGGAGGCGCTACTTTGTTGCTCTGTCAGTGGCACAGATTTCTCAGCAAGGTTCTTGGAAGCCTCTGCAGAGGCAATATTAGCTTTTGCAACAGACTCTGTAGCTTCTAAGCTCACCTTTGCATTATCCAGTGCTGTCTTTGCGGCAAGGTACTGCTCTTCAACGGTTTCATTGTTGATGCGTACCAAAAGCTGCCCTTCTTCCACCCGATCTCCAGGTCGGACATATATGGTCTCCACATCTCCTCCACTCGCTGTACGAATCTCTCGGCGTGTTTCTGCCTCTACGCGAGCCATGAGGGTTATTTTTTCCTCAAACCCAGCATGTACCCTAGTCGCAGGCACCTCTGGAAGCGTGGCTCCCGTAGCTGTTTCTACAGGTTCACCTCCGGTGCAAGACATCACGGCCAATATAAGAATCACTGCAAGAGCTATACCCTTCCAAGTGCGCTTTACTGTATCCACTTTACATACGTTAAAATAGTTATCTTAACTTAGTAAAATACCACAAAAAGTCAAGGTAAAACCTCTACTATTTGTAACAAATATTACAGCGCTCTGGTATACTTTGTCTGTATTTTTAATGATTACTATGTATACGGGGCTATCTTCTTCCTCTCTTCCAAAACTCCGCGAAAAATACGGCTATAACCGCATCGAGGCTAAGGAAGGTATCCATCCCATTCGTATATTTTTCAGCCAGTTTACTTCCCCGCTCATTCTCCTTCTCGTAGGAGCAAGCCTTTCCCTCTTTGCCCTCTCCCAGTGGACGCATGAGGACAGTACACTTGATGTGGTACTTATCCTGATTATTGTTCTACTTTCTGGGATCAGTGGGTTTATCCAGGAATACAAGGCTGAGCGTAGTATAGAAGCCCTCAAGAACATGGCGGCACC
>JAUIFW010000030.1 GCA_030430105.1 bacterium
GACACCAAAACCATGTGCATCAAATATGCCAAAGACCTCTGCCTCCGAAAGAGCTCTATCGAAGATCATAAACTCATCGATCCTGTGACCAGTGGCTGAAGACAGTGCAAGATAGGAGTTCATACTTCCTCCATCAATGGGAATCGGTCCTGGTACGGTGATACTCTCTGTGTCGACCAGAGCTCCATTGACATATAAGTCAATCTCCCCCTCAGAGACATCTCTGGTGACCGCGAGGTGAGTCCATCCATCTTCTAATTCTTCGGCACCTAGAACAATGTCTCTCGCAGGGAATGCGAAACTACCTCCGGAGTCTTGATTCATGAATACGAAACTCGGCACGTCACTTCCTCCAGCAATGGAAGCTGGCCCGCCGTGTAAAAGTGCTCCTTTTCTTCCAGAACCCGCTCCTGGATTATCTTTTACAAAAATTGAGGTAAATTCAGCGGCTGCATCCTTGTACACCCACGTTGCGATCGTAAAGGTATCTAACTCTTGTATTCCAGTAGTATTCACGGAAACTATACCTCCACCACCACTCAAAGCTCTTCCTACCACACCATCTGCGGTACGAGGAGAGCCTTCGAAGCCTAGGTTAACAAGACCATCTTGCTGCCCCTTTAGATCTCGTACTTCGTCAGGATTTTCATACTCGAAGTAACTATCTCCATCCCACCAATATTGCATGTCCGCTGGTTCTGACAAACATGCAGTAGCTTCGTTCTGACACGTTGCACTACATCCATCTCCAAAATCCGTATTGCCATCATCACATTGCTCACCTGGATCCACTTCTCCATTTCCACATTCTGGTGCACACATCCCTGAAAAGTATGACTCGTAGATATTTTGTACCTCATTTGCGCTTAGTGTTGCTTTCCATATGGCGAGTTCATCGAGCCGCCCGTTGTAGCGTTTTCCATTATTTTCATGTCCGATATGTAGTGCGCCTCCATTGGTGAATGGTATATTTACCTGAGTCACACTAGCTTCTTCCTCTCCATTGATATATACCTTTATAGTTGATCCATCCCAAGTCACAGCATAGTGGTACCAAGTGCTTGTGGATAGGGTGGATGTGTTTGCTACTTCCTGATACCCCCCTCCTGCACTGAGCTTCAGATTGATATTACCACTTGGAACTAGCTCAACTTGATACGGTTTGGTACCCGCTTGGTACTTATTTATAATTTTCCTTCTTAACCCTCCTGCTTCCGCGAACGTATCAGCGTTGATCCAAAAAGTAATACTTCCTGCAGTTGTTAGATCCAAGGTATCATCATCTGACACAGTCATGCTTGATGAGCCAGTGAAATCATACGCCCCTCCAACTATTCCATCCGCGTATGCCATCCCACTCGTTGTGGCATCTAAACCTCCTTCTACAGCTACTGCTGTACTCCCACTAGTTTCATTGAGTTTCCACCAACTACTCAGGTTTTCATATTGTGGTATGGATTCACAACTTCCTCCACAGGTACCAATACTATGTTGGTTATACATTGCATATACCTCCTGTGCACTAAGTTCTGTTGCGTATACTTGTACTTCGTCAATGAGTCCATCAAAACTATCTGCAGCGCCTGCATTGGCAAATCGCCCTATATACACCTGAGTATTCGAAAAATTTGGACTACTAGCTGAATTACCCGTTGATTCAACCAGTTCACCATCAACGTATATCTTTGTTGTCGAATTAATAGTCCCTACCCCTTTTGTAATTGCTACATGGTGCCAAGTTCCTGGAGTAATAACCACATTATCAGTGAGCATATACCTAACTCCTGCAAATTCTGCACTTATTTTCCCGTCAGATCGAAGGTAGATTCCAAAAGTTCCACCAGAAGCAGCTGCGTTTCCAAAGACTGCGACGCTTTGCCCTGCCCCAAGAGTATCTGTATTGATCCATGCGGACATAGACACCTCCGCATCCCCTGAGATACCTACATTTGAAGGTGAAAGGATATAGTCATCTGTTCCATCTAATGAGAAAGCTTCTCCTACTAGACCACCATTTGAAGTCGTGGTAATTGCACCTCCGAAAGATGCACCACTTGCACCAGATATCACATCGGCAAAACTTCCCTCTCCAGGAAGCCAAGAAACAATTGAATCATCAACCACACTACATGAATTTGGCTCATCTTTACAGATTGTATTACATCCATCACCATTCATAGTATTTCCATCATCACAAGTTTCTGCCCCCTCCTGTACTCCATCTCCACAGGTAGATGTGCAGACACCGAGGTAGGCTCTCTGATAGAGTGATTGGATCTCACTATCTGAAAGTACTCTTGTGAATACCTGGAATTCGTCGAGATCTCCCTCGTATAACCCTGATAACACGGAGGAATCATTATACCCCGCTCCAACATATACCCTATCTCCATTGGTTACCCCTCCGTGAAACCCACTATGGGCGTAATAGGTACCTCCTGCTCCAGAGGTAGCATCTGTCACAGTCTTTTCCTCTCCATCAATATAGATTTTTACATCACTGCCCGTCCATACAACGGTCAACATATGCCAGTTTCCATCAAACAGCTCATCCCTATTGGATGTTTCATACCCAGAGATCTGATACTGCGTTGAGGTATGTCTGTTTAGAACAACCAGGTCATTGGTAAGTCCAGAGGTACAATCTCCAATGAGTACCCTGTTTAAACCATTGGAGGCATTCGTATACCCATCTCTTTCTACAGAATAGATATAGTCACAAGCATCCGTCTCAGGCCTGAGCCACACATTCATGGTTGCCACCGATTCCGCGTTTAGGTCGGTTGCTGCATCCCGAATATCCAGATAGTCACTGCCATCAAACTGATAGGCGGACCCCTTCAAACCTTGTATGATATCTGGAGTTCCAACCATCGTACCGTCGTAGTTACCTGTTTGATCATACGTATATGGGCCCACTGCCATATCTCCACTATGCCACAGTTCCAAATCCGATGGTTCTGCGAGACAACTTCCTTCGTATACACCGGCTACCCCTGCTCCATATAGTGCTGTTATCTGATTTGTCTGCAAACGGTCACCATATATTCTAATCTCATCCATTAGACCGGTATACTTTGTAACTCCTCCATCCTTTTTACCAAAAAATAGGGGAGTTCCTCCAGCAGAGACACCACCCGAAGCACTTGCTGTGGCGACCTCGGTTCCATTTATATATAAGGAGGCACCGTCCAGATCCCATGACATCGCTAGGTGCGTCCACACATTAGCTTGCACTGAAATTGGTGTACTATTCAGACTTCCTGCTCTTCCTGCAAGATATCCATTCAAATGATCCCCTGAGCCAAGCTGCATACCATAGCCACCAAAATTTGTATCCTTCTCAAATATATAAACACTGGTAGTCAACTCTGGTTGAACCCATAAGGCAATAGTTCCTGATTCTATGAGGTCTATATCGTCAGAATCGGGGATTTCTAGGAAATCATCTATACCATCAAAAGAGAATGCATCTCCTATAAACCCGTTGTCATATGATAAGCCATTTTGCCCAATACCATTGTTTGAACCAACAGAATCATTTGTATTTCCCTCGGCCTCCCAATGGGCTAGCAATCCTGGAATGGCGGGAGCCGCATTACTACTATCCACACATACACCACTGCTTCCTGCGTTGTACATGGATGATACTTCCGTTGGTGTTAAGGTTGTATTGAAGAACTTCACCTCATCGAGCCTACCATCCAAGCCGGAATAGGGACTTGCTGCATTGCTACCTCCAAGCACTAGCGTCCTTGTGGCGCTGCCAGTGGCAAAAGAACTCATCGTACCAGATCCTGCGTAGGATGTGCCATCTACATAAAAAACCACGTTTGTACCATCCCCCGTTATCACAATATGGTGCCAATCTGTATCTGTAATAATGTTATCTGGAGACTTAGAGCTGATTGTAGGGGCTCCAAAGGTCCCTTTTCCAATAAAAAGTCTTAGAGCCATAGTGGACCCCTCAGTGGTTTGTTGACTTACGAAAAACCCAGTTTCCCCAGACGTACCAGTGTTACCGAGTATGGTAGGTGTAGCACTTCCCACATCCTTCTTCATCCAAAAGGCGATGGAAAATACTCCGGTTTCATGAATGTACTTGTACGTATCAGTGCTTCCAATGTCGGAAACATATCCCGTACTTCCATCAAAGTCTAAAGCGTTACCAACCACACCCTCAGCCACTGAAAGGCCTCCAGCTGCGGTTCCGTCTTGATTATTGATGCTCTCAGGCACATTTGTACCCACCACTCCATCCCCTTTCCACCACCCAACTAGGCCCGAAGGTGATACGAAACAAGCTGGAGCTGCCTCAGAGGGGTCAAATTGTCCGTGCTGAAAGCCGAGCCAACTTGCTGTAAGTAGCCCAATAGCCGCTATAGCTGAGGCAAAACCTTTTTTTTGTGTATATTTCATGGAGATTTGGGTATCTTAATCTCCTTATTGTACCATATTTGCTCTAAATAATCAAAAAAAGAGGGCCTTTCAGCCCTCTTACCTACTCACGATTTGCCAACCCTTCACGGATGATGACCTTCAGGTCTTCAAAGGACCGGGGTCTCACCAACTGTCCATTGAGGAGGAAGCTTGGTGTTGAGCTTAAGTTGAGCTCTCTCGCTAGGTTCAGATCGCGCTGCACTGCTGCTTTCACATCACTGCTATCCATATCTGCCTTGAACTGTTCTACATCGAGCCCTAGTGTCTCTGCATAGGTCGCGAACTCTTCTTTTACACTATTCATCTCTGCCCAGGTTGGTTGATTTGCATAGAGTAGCTGCTCCATTTCCCAGAACTTCCCCTGCTTTCCTGCAGCTTCTGCTGCGTAGGCAGCAGTTTTCGCATGATTATGAATATTGAGTGGAAAATGTCTAAATTCAAATCGAATATCATCTTCAAATTCCTTTACCACTTCTCCCACTACAGAACTAGCTGCTCTACAAGCTGGGCACTGAAAATCAGCGAACTCTTGGAGGACGATTTCTGACTCTAGATTTCCCTTTGCGTACACGTCTAGATTCGAAGTATCTACAGGTGCACTGCAACTAGATAGAACTGCAACTGTAGCAATAAGGGATGCGAGTATTTTTTTCATAGAAAAGCTGATTAAGAATTATTTACATGCTTCTAGGAATGGCTCGAAGACTGTTTCAAGAGAAATTTGTACCTGATGGAGAGCGTTGTGCACGTCATCTCGGATACCCTCCTTGTCTTTTGTTCCATCTAGGAACTGTAGAGCATCTACAACCGTCGCATAGTCATCGCTACAAGCGGATAACTCTTCGGCCATATCCACCGCTCCCATATCAGCGATACTTCGAAGTCTCGCTGAATGCATGTTTGCTACAGCTCCTAGAGCCATTTGCTGAGCGTTTGCATATCCCTCTAAACTTGTTCCAAGGGCATCCATTCGATCTTGTAGGCCAAGCACTGTAGACCGTTCAGATTCTGTTAGTGTTGCACCACCCTCTTCAACAAAGAAACATTCTTCGGCCACACAGTTGTTCGAAGTAAACAACATATTCTTTCGTAGACCGTGTGCGTAGGTATAGTCATAGGTCTTATGGTCCATATTTCCCATTCGCTCTGCAGAAAGCACATCTCTGGTCAGTGTCCCAGGTGCGATACTTGCAATCTCATTAGGTACAAAACGCTTTGCTTGTGACTGCTCCGTGTATTGATACACATTCATAGAAACTGAGCCCACAAGTAGAAGGGCTAGAAAAGCTGATGATAGTACTCCAGTTCGGTCCATACGGTCTTTTGGATTCATAAATAACATGCCCATTGTAAAGACCCTACGAAGAAAGGCAAACGGAGCGGCTTCGAAAAGATTGCAAGACCATGATTTTCTTTTCAGACACCCCGTTTCCCCACAATTATCTTGAGATAGGACGGCTGATTTCGTAGCGTTGGATCCCAAAAATAATCTTTTCTCTATGTCCAACGCAAAACTCGAAACGCTTCTCTCCCATCTTCTCAAGGAGCAGCAAAAACTCTTTGATGCCAAAGCTATACTCAAAGGATACAAGATAAACTCCGAGCGTCTCAAGGAGCTGAAGAAGGCTGCAAAGGACTTACGAGAGCAGGTGAAGGAGGAAAAGGAGCAGAAGATTTAGCGAAAGCAGTGGTGGAAGTTGTCGAAAATGCGAGTGAAGAGTTTACACCGATTACGTACACGCACAGGAATCCGAGATGGAACACAAGGAGCGAATCAAAGAAATCTCGGCACACCTGCGGGAGATGTTTGCAGGTATGACCAAGGACGATGTGGCGAAGTTTGACTACTTGATCGAAGGTGAGAAGCAGGAGGTGCAGATGGAGCGCATTGTTCGGCTGTATCTTAATGGGAAAGAAACGAAATAAGCCAGCCAAGGGCTGGCAAGATTTCAGATTACAAATTTCAAATTTCAGATATCAAATTGTCCTGGAGCAGAACTTCTGCCTCAAATGACGCTTGAAGAGATTTGAAATTTGTTATTTGCTATTTGCCATCTGTTATTTGTGATTCATGTGACTCTACGAGTCACATGAATCACAAAGTTCGTAGCTGTAGCGCATACCGAACAATACAATGGTTGCCAGCATTTGTGTCCATAGAAGGACAATGACAATGGAACTGGCCGCACCATACACTGACGATATACCTCCAAAGGCTACGTACAGCTCTAGGAGGTATTTCAGTCCATATACACCGATCGAGATGATTGCTGCAGGGATGAGATCCTTCGTTGCAGGATTTTTCCATGGGGAAACATAGCGTAGCAAGGTGAAGAAAAAGAGGAAAAGGAAGAGAATGAAAACGATCCTATCTAGCCAGTCAATGATACCCGTGTATGGAAGGTTTGGGATTGCTCCAAAGATAAATTCCTTACTAATATTGTAGGTAAAGGACGCGAGTGTGAGGAAGAGTCCAAGGAGTAAAAAGAGGAAGATGATTACTGCTACCTTGGGGAGGATATGAACATTTGTATCCTTTGCGTAGCGACTATCGAAATGTCTTACAATCAAGAACAATTGATCTGCTACCTTGTAGAGAGCAAACAACATGAAAAAGAGACCTATGAAAAATGCTGGAATAGAGACGGTTGCGGTTGTTGCCTGAGAAAGCACACTATCTACAAACATCGCAATATCTGGAGCCGTATAGCTTGAGACTGTCTCCATAATCACACCTTGAATCTGAGTAACATCCACCACAAGGCCCAGAATAGTGATGGCCATAAAAAAGAGTGGCGCCAAGGTAAAAAAGAAACTAAAAGCGAGCGCAGCTACGTGGATTGCTGTGCGTGGTACAAATACATACTGTATGGACCTAAGGAGAGGTCCTGCTTTCTTAGGAGTTTTTTTCATACATCCTTATTATCCCCTACCACACCTAGATTGGTCAATGGTGCTACCTGGAAGCAATCAGAGATAGTTGTTTGATTTGATCAACACGTTCTTTGAAAGCTGGCTTGCATGAGAACATAGCTTTCCCCAATATGGGTGTACTTTTGTATCTTGAGTACCCTATGGACGCCTTCCAGACACGCCTTGCATCCCTCAATGACGAGCAGCGAAAAGCTGTGGATACTATTTTTGGACCAGTGCTTGTGGTGGCTGGGCCTGGAAGCGGTAAGACGGAGCTTCTCAGTGTTCGGGTAGCAAATATTTTAAAGACTACGGATACGCACCCTAGATCCATCCTTTGTCTCACCTTTACGGAGTCAGCTGCGCAGAACATGCGGGAGCGACTCAAGGGGCTCATTGGGCAAGATGCCTTTCATGTTAGTATTCACACTTTCCATAGTTTTGGGCAGGAGATGTTTGCTCGCTATGCACCTGATGTGTTTGACGGTGCAGCCTTTGAGCCCGCTGATGACGTGATGCGCTATGGGATCATGGAGGACATCTTTGGAAGACTTCCCCATGGACACCCCTTGGGCAAAAAGCACCCTACTCAAGGATTCATCTCCATGCGCTCCACCCTCAAACGTATTTCTGAGTTGAAGCGAGCGGGGCTTACCCCAGCTGCCTATACTCTGGCCATAGAAGAGGACCTCAAGTTTTTCCATGATGCTTCTCCTCTTCTCCAGGCCTTCTTTGACCGCACCATGGGCAAGAAGCTGCTTGAGGAGCTCCCAGGACTACTTGCAAACCTGGATGCTATTTCCTCTTCAGCTGGAGGAAAAAAAGTTCTTCTGACAGCACTGTATGAAGTAGCCCAGACCGCGGATTCTTCCAAGCCACTGACTGCCTTCAAGCGGCAATGGTTTAAGAAGGATGATACCAACACCCTCATGTTGAAGGATCTCATGCAAGAAGAGAAGCTTAGGGCCCTCGGAGAGCTCTATGAGTCCTACCAGGAGACGATGCATGCAAGAGGCTACTACGACTTCGACGATATGCTCCTTGAGACAGTGCGGCTTATGGAGGAAAAGCCTCGCATTCGCTATGACCTACAGGAACTCTACCAATTTTTTCACGTGGATGAATTTCAGGACACCAGTGGTGTACAGATGAAGCTTCTGCGCCTTCTCTACGAGCAAGACTCCAAGGAGGACCCAAATATCCTCTGTGTGGGTGATGATGATCAGTCCATTTATAAGTTTCAAGGTGCAAACCTAGAGAACTTTCTTGGCTTTGGTGCACAGTTCCAAAACCCCACCTTTGTGACCTTGATTCGCAACTATCGCTCCGCTGCTCCCGTTCTTTCTCTTGCAAGAGAAGCGATACTTCTTGGTCACGAGCGCCTAGAAGCCCGTGATAGCTCTATTTCCAAAGAGCTTATTCCGTCCAATACAAGTCTTAGATCGATAGAACCCGTACTTTCTGCTCAGCCTACGGAGCTCCACGAGTATTTCTGGGTAGCTGATCAGATAGAGCTGCTTAGGCGCTCAGGCACGCCACTTTCTGAGATAGCCATTATTACAAGAAAACATAGTCCCCTAGAGGATGTGGCCGCTATACTCCACAGCCGCGGCATCCCCGTGCATTATGAGCGAAAGCGCAATGTCCTTCGCTCTCCACATATTCAGCAACTTCTCACCCTTTTGCACTTTCTTGTATCCCTGTACGAGGATGTGGTTCGTGAAGACCTACTCCCCGAGATCCTCAATTACCCCTTCTTCAAACTCGATCACATAGCAGTATGGAAACTCTCTAGGGAGGCGTATAGTGCTAGGGTTAGCTGGATCGACACTATGCTTGCCCAAAAGGATCCCTATATTCGATCCTTAGCAGAGTGGTTTCTCCATCTTGCACAAAAGATTCAACAAGGTGAGCCTGCTGAGTATGTGCTCGACCGAATAATTGGTACCGTTAAAGATGAGCTGAATGAGGATGGCGATGCGGTCAACAAGGTATTTGATGACCAAGGCAATGATGAGTCCGCTAGAGGTTCATCAGCTTCTTCCCAGTTCATGTCTCCCTATAAAGAGTATTATTTTTCTGAGGGCCTTCGCTCATCGCAGCCGGATCAGTTTTTTGGGAGACTTTCTCAGTTGCAAACCCTTTTTGGTCTCGTGCGAGATCATGAAAGGAACAGTAGTCTTAGTTGCGCGGACCTCCTCAACCTGATCCAGGTGCATGAGGACTATGCACAGCCAATCAACGACCTTGGACTCTATCTTGATCAAGAGGATAGCGTTACGCTCCTCACGGCACACAAAGCAAAGGGGCTAGAGTTTGGCGCCGTGTTTGTTCTTTCCTGCAATGAGCGTGTTTGGATAGACAAGCCTCGTGGAGAAACTGTGCCACTGCCCTCCTCTATGCCTTTTGAAGCAGAAAAGGATACGGTGGATGACAAGCTTCGTCTCTACTACGTGGCGATTACTCGTGCAAAGGAACACCTCTACCTTTCTTGGCATGAGCACGATGCAAAAGGAAAGCCACAGATGAAGCTGCGATTTCTCGAGGGATCACGAGAGAAGCAAAAACAGGAGAAAACATCCATGACTCTAGAAACTGCTATAGAAGTAGAGACCTATGCAAAGGAGCACCTTCTAGAGAAATGGCAAACGGTGCGAGAACAGCGAGGCTTTGCCACAGAGCAGGGTGCCTACCTTGAGAAACTCCTTGATGGGTACCACCTTAGTATTACGCACGTGCATACCTTTGTGGATGTGGTCTATGCGGGACCACAGACCTTTTTAGAGAGGAACCTTCTTCGTTTCCCGCAAG
>JAUIFW010000031.1 GCA_030430105.1 bacterium
CAATTGCGACTAGTCCCATAGCTATCCAGCGAATGAGTAGTAGCTGTTTGTAGAGAAGGGGAAGAGAGTCTACTACATCAAAAAGCGTATGGATGAGTCGTTTTTTCCCTACGGAGATGACGATTGCTTTACAGGCACCTTTGGTAATAGTGCTTCCTGCAAAAAGAAGACTTCTTGCTTGTCTTAGGTCTTGGCTGGCCATGGGCTCGTATGGCTCTTTGGTTCTTGAGCTGGAGGTAATACCAAAGAGTCTACTTTCGTCTACTTGAAGGTCGTCTGCTTCTATGATTTTCATATCGGCAGGGATCAGCATTCCTTCCTGTAAAAGGACAATGTCCCCCGTGGCGATTCCGTAGCCTCGTAGTTGTACTGATTTTCTTCCTCGGATTGCCATGGTTTTGGTCCATGAGGTGCTCCAGAGGTTCCAGGTGTTGATGAGTACTGCACGTAGGGGGCTGTGTCTTGTGGTGAGTGACCAAAGCTCTGAAACTATGAAAATACTTAGGAGTGGGAAAAGGGCCTCAGGAGTTGCTATGGCCACAAGGGGAATAAGGAGCAGAAATGCAGGAAGAAGAGGGGAGAGTCCAAATTGTAAGAGTCCCCATAAACTCATAAGGCTAGGGTAGTTGCGACCCCATTCTTTCTTTGCTTGCTTGATTGCGTATCCTGAAAGACCAGCACTTTTTGAGCTTCTCAATTCCTTTGCTATCTCGTCAACTCCTCGAAGTAGGTAGGTTCTTAGTGGTTGCATACCCCAAAACACATTATAACTGACGGTACTATATAATCTTTTTATCAGCTGTTCAAGTGAACAATGGTAAACAGCCAAGATCCTGAGTTGACTGGTGAAAACAATATCACTCGTCTCAGAGTACATACCTTTTCTCTTACCTATGCATTCTTCACAACTTCCACTGACAGATCGGCAACAGGCTATATATGACTATATTGCGAAGTATCAGCTTGAGCAGGGCTATTCTCCTAAGATTACGGAGATCGCTGAGGCTTTTGGTATCAAGAGTGTTAATGGAGTGATCAAGCATTTACAGGCTCTTGAGAAAAAAGGGTGGATACAGAGAGATAATACGCCTCGGGGCATAGAGATGCTTGAGAGCGTAAAGAATCAGCAGAATACTTCTGTCTGGAATGTTCCTATTTATGGAGCGATTCCTGCCGGTACTCCTCAGAACTTGGATGAATTTATTGAAGGGTACCAGTCTGTGGATGTCTCCATGCTGTCTCGCCCTCAGGACGCTTTTGCGTTGATCGTAAAGGGTGAGTCTATGATTAAGGCGGGGATTTTTGAAGGAGATGTGGTGATTGCTGAGCGTAGGGAGCCTAAGTTTGGAGATATTGTCGTGGCACTTGTCGATGGAGAAAACACACTTAAGCGGTATATGAAGGATGCGCAGGGGCGCACGTATTTGAAGGCTGAGAACGATAGTTTTGCAGATATTTATCCGGAGGAGGACTTGTCGTTGCAGGGGGTAGCAGTTTATATCATCCGCCGATTATAAGAGCACAGAGATTTCCGTATTGCGGCGTCGTCTGCAAAGAGCACTTCTTCACCGTATTGGAATACGGCTCAGTCGTGCTCTTTTTGTCTCCTTGATATACACAAATCTCTGCACTTCCTGAGCTAGGTTGTTTTTATCTTTAAGTTCATTGAAAAGCTCTTGTATTTTGATTGGGAAAAGTGAAAAGGCGTAGGTGATGGGGGAATTTGTTGTACAATTCCTACGCTCTATTCTTTTGATTCTTGTTTTGTGAGTACGGCGCGCAAAATTCTTTCTAATACGTTCGTCCAGATTGCAGGGAAGGGGGCTATTGCCGTGATTGGACTGCTTACCTCCAAGCTCTTGGCTAACTACTTGATGGTAGAAGAGCGAGGTATGTATGATTTGGTGTATAGCGTGCTTGCTATCGTTGGGATTTTTGCTGATATGGGACTGTATACCATTGCAATCCGTGAGATTTCTAAGGATGAGTCTCGGATGGAGTATGTGATTGGGAATATTTTGAGTATTCGCAATATATTGGCAGTGACTGTGGTTGTATTGACTCTCTTAGGTGTCTTTGCTTCCAGCTATCTTTCCTCCGGAACCTTAAGTGCACCATTCTTTGTGGGGCTTGGACTTGCCTCACTCTCTATGATTATTGGCCTTCTTAATGGGACTATCACTAGCGTTCTTCAGGTGAAGTATGATATGACCAAGGCTACGATAGCTCAGGTATTTGGGAAGGTGGTGATAATTGGTGTTATGGCCATTTCCATGTTTGCTCTCTTTCCAAAGGCTATGCCTGGATACGAGACTCCGACGGATTTTCTTCCTCTCCAAATGTTGTTCTTTGCGGGAGTAGTAGGGAATATTGTGATGTATTGGTACACAGCTCGCACAGCGAAGCAATATACGACACTTTCGTATCGCTTTGACTGGTCTTACTGGAAACAGTTGGTGCGAGATGCGCTTCCATATGGACTGGCTCTCGTGGTGGCAACTATTTATTTTAAGGTGGATATCTTGATACTCCGCTTTATGTATGACGACCCATCCTTTGCGGAGCGTCAGATAGGATACTACAGTGCTGCGGTGAAGATTGTGGAGATTTTTGCTGTGGTGCCATTGTTTTTCCTCAATGCTCTTCTTCCAATGCTTTCCAAGCATATTGAAGAGAAGGGGGAGCGCCTGAAACAACTGATTAGTTACTCCTTTGAGTTTTTGCTGATGCTTGGAGCTCCTTTGGTGGTAGGAGGTGTCGTGCTTGCGTATCAGATTATCAATGCTACCAACTCTCCTGCGTATTTAAGTAGACTTGGAGAAGGCTTTGTTGGTTCGGATATGGTGCTTAAGGTAGTGATTTTTACCTCCTTGTTTTCATTTTTGGGACTGCTTTTCAACTTTGTCCTTATTGCAAAGAACGAGCAGTTTAAGTTGATCTGGATCAATGCGGCCTGCTTACTGTTCAATATCGTTACAAACATTATCTTTATTCCGCACTTTGGCTTGCTCGCTGCTGCAGGGACCACGGTGGTGACGGAGATTTTGGTGATGCTTCTTACATACTTGGCTGTGAGAAAGAACTTGCCAAAGCGAAGTGTTTCATACTTTCGAAGTGCTAGGATACTTGTTTCAGCAGGAGTTATGGGGCTTACGGTGTATCTTCTCAAGGATGTCGTCGTACAGACTCTTGGAAATGACTTAGGGGTGCTTTCTCTTACATTGTTGGGAGCAGTCGTGTACGGAGGACTCCTGGTACTCTTTAGATTGGTGACAAAGGATATGCTTCGTTTGCTTAGGAGAACGGCTTAAAATAGGTCTTAGGTCTTGGGGGCCTGAGTTCTGAGTTGTTTGTAGACTCAATAAAAGCACTCGCTGGGAGTGCTTTTATTTGGAGTTCTTATTTCCTTTGAGACTAGTTTACTAGGTTCTCAACGTCTGAATTTGGACTAAAGATGTTGATGATGAAGTCAACGATCTGGAAGGAAAGCATGATGAGGGCAAACCCCAACGCTGCGTAGACAAGTGTCTTTCTTGCGGACTTCAGCTTCTCTTCGTTTCCTCGAGAGATGATAAGCTCAATACCAGCGTAGATGATGATAAGTACCGCTACGAAGGCTAGGAGGAAGAGTACGGTGTTGAGGAGAGATCCCAGTGTATTGATGAGACCACTTCCTTCCTGACCAGATTGAAGACCTGCGTTTTCAGCAATGTTTCCAAAACTGTTTACTCCTTCACCAAGCTGCGCAAAAGCAGTACCGGCTCCGGCTGCAGCGAGGTAGAGTCCAGCTCCGGCCTTTGCTGCGAAGGCAGTTGCTTTGTTTGCGATGGTTCTCATAAGGTTATGTAAGAAAATAAGAACGTATCAGATAAGTATAGCAGAATGGGGCGAAATGTGCAAGAACCTACAGTGTCTTTATATGTATACGATCAACTTTGATGGAAGAGGGGAGAATAGGCCAGATCTCTTCTTGTAAACTGTAGAGGTGTGCCCGTAGGCTTGCTCCTTTTGCGTGTAGTTCAAGTGTACCGGCTTTTAGGACGATGTGGACCTCCTTTGAGTTGACGCCTTGCTCTTCTAAGAGGGCTCGTACTTTTTTTGCAACCATGGCAGCATCAGTTTGGCCCTTGATATGCATGGCAGTAAGCCTTTTATCCGCCATGTCCTGAAACGATGAGAAGGACTGCATCATGAGAGGCAAGATAGGTATATGCTGTGGATTTCTTTTGCCATGCTATCCCAAGAATACTTCTGTAGCTGCTCTTTTCCTTTTGCTATAAGTTCTTCTTGTCGTTCTGGTGACTCTACGACTCGTTTTATGGCTTTCGCCATGTCTGCTTGGTTGTAGGGGTCAAAGTATTCAGCAGCATTTCCGCAAACCTCAGGAAGACACGAAGTGTTGGAGCATACGAGTGGTGTGCCCATAGCAAAAGCCTCGAGGGCAGGGATACCAAATCCTTCATAGAAGGTAGGGAAGACGAAGGCTGTAGCTCCTTGAAAGAGCCCAATAAGGTCTCTGTCTGGTACTAATCCTACGAAATGAACTCTCTCTTGCAGCCCCAGATCTTCTCTTGTTTCTATTACCTCATGATACTTGGGATCTTTTCTCCCTGTGATGACTAAATCACCCTGGTATCCATATTTTCTTACAAGTGTGTCAAAGGCTCGTATAAGTCCTACGACATTTTTATGATCACGCCAAACACCTGCGTAAAGGAGGTACTCTTTGGTGAGGTTGTAGGTTTGCATCACTTCTATCAGTGCTGCCTTCTCAAGCTTTTTGTGAAATCCTTGAGATGCACCTTCATAGACCACAGATATTTTCTTTTCTGGGGTGTGAAGTACCTTCATGAGGTCTGATTTCGTGTTTTTAGAGACGGCAATGATATGTTTTGCCTTCCAGCTTGCTCCCCGGATAGCGAGGTTGTATCCAAGTCTATGGATAAGCTTGGTATTTTTTTTCCCAGGGAAAAAAGATGGGGTGAGGTCATGGAAGGTGTAGACCTGCTTTCCAAAGTAGAGAAGGGGATTGTTGAAGTGGGTGAAGTGCATGAGGTCTAACTTTGCTTTCCTGAGCACTCCTGGAAAGTGGTATTGCTCCCGCACGGAGTAGTATGGGCTGTCTGCCAGGACTTTCTCGAAATTTGGTCCAGGTGGAGTAAATTGTTCGTACTCTGGGTTGTTGAGGAAAATCACGTAGGTGTTTTCCGTGTCGATTTTGGCGAGATGTTGAATAAGTTCGAAATTGTAGCGGCCAATTCCTGTATATTTTGATTGGTATATGCGTGCGTCAATGCCAATACGGTAGGTTTTCTTGCTCACTGTTGGAAAAAAAGGGAGTATGCGCGTGCAAGTAGTCTAGAAAAAAGGGCCAGTGATCACAAGCAGAAGGTTGAGAATGCACCTTAGCTGTGGTAGAATAAGGAGAGATACAACTATCAATACATGCAAGTTTTTCTTTTACTTCTAGTTCTCGCTTCGGGAGGCCTACTCTGGCTGATATGGAGAAAACGACGTATGGAGCACCGCGCCTATACGATGAAGTTTTTGCATGTGCTGATCCCAAAGAAGGAGTCGGACTTAGATGCCAAAAAGGAGGCAGATAGTAGAGGAGACTTTAAGGAGAAGGTGGCAGTGATGGAACAGCTATTGGCTTCTATCCATGATATTGGAAAGGATAACCATGTGTCGCTCGAGTATGTTACAATTAATGGCCTGGTGCATTTCTATGTGGGCGTGCCTTCTGATAAGGCGGAGCTGATTGAGAAACAGATCACGAGTTACTATCCTGATGCGATCGTAGAAATAGAGAAGGAGGTAAATATATTTCCTGATGAGTGTGAGGTACACACTGCAGAGTTTGAGCTTAAGAAGGAATTTACTTATCCAATCAAGACCTATCAGCAGCTGGAGTCTGATCCTATTAATAATTTTATTAACTCGCTTTCGAAGTTTGATAAGCATGAGGGGGCGATGATTCAGATTCTTCTTCGGCCTGTACCTGATAAGAAGTGGCAGGATAGGGTAAAGAAGAAGGCAGAGGATGTGTACAATGACAAGAAGGATGCTTCTTTGAAACCGTTGTCTTTTCTTAAAGACATTTTTACGCTCTTTTCGTCCTCTTCTAGTGATAAGAAGGATGAGCCAAAGAAAATGACACCACTTACGGAGGAGGTGGTGAAGGCTATTGAGACGAAGTCACATCGTGTTGGATTTGATGTGAAGATTCGTGTGGTAGGCGCTGCGAAAACTACGTATGAGGCAAAGAATATTGTAAATAACATTGCGGGCGCCTTCGTGCAATTGAGTCATCCTAGAATGAACGCACTGAAGAAAAAGGAGAAGGGAAGGCTTGGGACAAACCTTTACCACTTACTGCTTCGATCTTTTTATCGTGGAGTGTTTGAGAAGCCACAGGTGCTTTCTACGGACGAAATTGCTTCTATTTATCACTTCCCACACAACAAGTTTAATCAGAGCGGATCGGTGAAGTGGCAGAATTTTAAGATTTCGCCACCACCGGAGAATTTGCCGGAGGAAGGACTGTATCTTGGATATACGAATTATCGTGGAGTGCGAAAGGATGTGCGTCTTGCGGATGAAGATCGTTTCCGTCACTTCTATATTATTGGACAGACGGGTACTGGTAAGTCTTCTATTTTGCAGAGTATGATTAAGCAGGATTTACAGAATGGAGCTGGGATTTGTGTGATGGACCCCCATGGAGAGTTGGCTGAGGATATTTTGCCGTATATTCCTAAGGAGCGAGCTGATGATGTGATTCTCTTCAATCCTGCGGATACGGAGCGTCCACTTGGACTCAATTTCTTGGAGGCGAAGGATGCGGATGAGATGGCCTTTGTGACGGAGGATCTCACGAAGATGATGATAGGATTGTTTGGTCCTGAGATCTTTGGTCCGCGTATTCAGGACTACTTTAGAAATGGTGTGCTTACCCTTATGTCTGATCCTGAAGGTAGTGCGCTTACGGATATTATGGCGCTTTTCACGAATGAAGAGTTCCAGAAGAAGAAGCGAAAACATTTGAATAATGCGGTGGTGAAGTCTTGGTGGGATCACACCTTTGATGCCATGGGTGATCGGGAGAAGACTGAGATCATACCGTACTTTGCTGCGAAGTTTGGTCAGTTTATTACAAACGATACTATTCGAAATATTATTGGGCAGACAAAGTCGAGCTTTGATATGTCCGAGGCGATGCAGCAACGGAAGATTATTTTGGTTAATCTTTCCAAAGGACTTATTGGAGATCTCAACGCCAATCTTCTTGGTATGATTATCGTCTCCAAGATTCAGATGGCAGCTATGCGTAGGCAAAAAATGCCGAAGTCTGAACGTGTGCCTTTCTTCTGTTATATCGATGAGTTCCAGAACTTTGTGACGGACTCTATTGAGTCGATCCTCTCTGAGGCTCGAAAGTATAAGCTTGGGATGATTCTTGCTCATCAGTATATCGATCAGCTTGAGGCGAAAAGCTTGGGCGGAGAGACAAAGCTGAAGGGTGCGATCTTCGGTAATGTGGGTAATGTCCTTTCGTATAAGATTGGTGAAATCGATGCGGAGTTTATGGCGAAGGTGTTTGCGCCCGTGTTCTCTGAGCAGGATATTGCGAACCAGGATGCCTTCAAGGCGATTATGAAGCTTAGTGTAGATCTGCAGCCGACGAGACCGTTTAGTCTCACTATTCGAAAACACTGGGAGATGGAGGAGTTTGTGGAGAATAAGGAAGTAGGGGAGGCGATTCGGCAGCTTGCCCGTCTTAAGTATGGACGGCAGCGGGAGTTTGTGGATCGCGAGATACGCTACCGTATCGGCGCTATTTAGGAAAGCACTCAGATTGGCGTATTACTTCGTCGGAGCCTGAATTTGCTTCTCGCCGTACCGTAGTATGACTCGGCGCAAATTCAGACTCCTCCTTGTATTATACCAATCTGAGCACTTTCTGGGGCTTTGGTGTGGTAGGGTTTTTCTGTAGTTAATATTTTGTTTCAACTAGGACTCAAGACCTGAGTCCTAAGCCCTAAGCCCGGGCTCTCGTTTTTGGTTGTTGTTTTGCCTGGATTTGGCACACTGTTGCTACGTATATTTCTTCGTTTCATGATTCGTAAACTCATTGTTCTAGGTACGCTTTTGAGCTGCGTAACTGTGGCCTCTGCCGCGGGAGGTACTATGTTTTCTGATGTTCCTGATTCACATTTTGCAGTGCCATTTATTAATGGATTGGTAGAGGAGGGAATTGTTTCTGGATATGCTGATGGGACTTTTAGGCCTGGAGACCAGATTACTCGAGCGGAAGCTGCGGTGATTGTTTCACGTATTGGTAAGAAGACTGGGGCGATTCCTGCAATGTATACAATTCTTGATCATGACTTTGTAGATATTAGGTCTACGGATTGGTGGTATTATCCCGTGAAATTGGTAGAGAGTTTTTCGATTATGCGGGGTGATACAAATGCATCTGGTGATCCTGTGGGTAGGTTTCGTCCTTTGGATACACTGCTTCGTGTGGAGGCTGCGAAGATACTTGTGAGTGTGGCAATGGCGGGTGACCTTCGTGGAGCTATGCCCAGTTTTCCAGATGTCGTGCGAGGGCAGTGGTATGAACCATTTGTGGAGCAGGCCTATTTGCTTTCTATGGTGGATGGGTATGCGGACTCTGCGTACTTTGGAGTCGAAGATCTTGTGACCCGTGGAGCATTTGCTAAGATGGCGTACTTTGCCTTGTACCCAGAGGGGCGAGAGGGAGTAGGGTACATTTGTGAGGGTGAGGAAATCAGAGAAGGCGTTACGAAGGAAGAGGAGCCGGAGGGAGTCCTTGAAGGAGATAGGAACTCTGCTTTGGATACGATGTCTGGTTCGCTTCTTGAGGAGAATGTGCTTGTAGATAGAGAGTCACTTTGTCCTGGGATAGGTCGGGTTTCTTGTTTGGAAGATGATTCTTTGCCGTTTTGTTCGCAATACTCAGGGGCTAGTCCACAGTTTTTGCAAGCGTATCCTTTTTTGGATGAAGCAGTACGGCTTGTGGAGGGGTATGCAGGATATGATGGAAATTTGGAGGACGAGATCGGCGCCTTCCATGGAGGAGTTGATTATGTGAAATACAGTGCAGGTAGCCTGGTACCTTTTGATGTGACCCTCATGCATGATGGGTATATTTTTCAGGGTACGTCTTCCTCTTGGGGTGCGTATGTTATTGCTTTTTATCCTGAGCAGTGGGAGGGAAATTGGTACGCTACCTTGTATTCTCATCTTACTGCGATACCAGGTTCTATTCCTTGGTATGCACCAGGTGGTCCTGTGCGTGAAGGGAAGCTTATGACTACTGGTGAGTATGTGGGCTTGAGTGATACATCTGGTGATACAAAGGGGAATGTGCAGCTTCATGTGGAATTGCTAAAGATCGATCCAGATACGGCACGAAAGACTAAGATGGATGTGTATGGAGTGAATGCTCGCTACTCATCTGGAGCCTATCCCCAAGTAGGGGAGTCTTTGGAGGGAGTTCCTCACCATTGGGTGCGTCATGATATTATGCCGTAGACGTTGCTATTTGCGCTAGTTTCCCGTATACAGGATGTGTTCTTTAACCCCCAGTTGTAGATGGAATATGTACCAGGTTTAATAGAGATTTTTGGGTTTGGCGCACTTGCTTTTTTTGTCTCTATTGCGTTTGCTCCGACGTTCATCAAGCTTCTTCATCATTATAAGATGGGCAAAACTTTGCGGCAGAATGCAACTGCGGGGGGAGCTGCTACGATATTTAATGCCTTGCATAAGAATAAGGCGGGGACTCCTACGATGGGAGGGCTTCTTGTTTGGGTGACGGTTGTTCTTGTGGTGCTTTTTTCACGTCTACTTTCTTTGATTGATGTGATCCCACGCTCCTTGCTACAGCGTTCTGAAACATGGCTTGTGGTGTTTTCTTTGGTGTCTTTTGGAATTATTGGAGTGATTGATGACTGGTTTAATGTGAAGGGACTTGGGAAGACGAAGGGATTGAGTGTGAAGCCAAAGCTATTTTTGGTTACCACTATGGCTCTTATTGGGGCGCTTTGGTTTCATTTGAAGCTAGATTGGAGCCTTATGCATATTCCTGGAGTAGGGGATTTTGATATTGGGTTTTGGTA
>JAUIFW010000032.1 GCA_030430105.1 bacterium
GATCACAGGAAGTAAACACGTGAGGGAAAGTATTCCATTCCCACGAATGCTTACAAGAATGTGGCCATAAGTGGAGCGCTTTTTGCGCTCAAGATGACAAAGTTCAGATAGCAGATTTCAAATGGCAAATGGGCTCGAGAAGGAGCTCATTTGTTATTTCATGTTTTGAGATACAGCAACGTTTGCTATGAGATCGTTGAAAAACGATGTTTTAGGTGTAATCGAGAAAGCTACTTTGCTATAGCTTTGTATTCTTCTATTCTAGCCTGCCAAAACAAATGAGCAGAGTCCTCCTTTGGTAGGAGTGCTAGGTAGTCTTCGAGATCGGAAATGACACTTCCCTGTTCTTTTAAGAATATTCTTCTGCGCTCCTGCTGGTATGGGGTGAGCTTTGAAGCTTCAAGGAGCATGAAAGAAGGGAAATCCTGAAAATACTCAGCGTACAGTGATGCATCTACCCTTCGTTCCTCCTCTGTATCGAACGTTGGATCATCGAGCTGTGCATAGTGCCTGGCTCTCGCTATCCGTACGCGTGCGCAGCTAGGACAAATCTCGTAGGCCTGCTCTACAAAATACGTACCTTGCTGTTTACCAAGCATCATCCACGCAATCTGTAGTGGAATATAATAATCATAATTGTTGAGCTCACCAGCAGCTAGTAACGCCCCCATCCGCATGGAGGTATCCACATTGGAAGGAGCAAACACCTGATATTCATAGGGGTAGGGACTAGTTAACGACTGTTCATAGGCAGCAACATCTCCCGCCTTCGCCTCCGCATAAGCAAGATCTCCCAGGAAAAGTCGAGCACCACAAACCATAAGCGCAGCACCTCCTGCAAGCAGCAATCCTGCGACTAGGTATCGAGTAAAGACAAGCTCTCGTACATTCCCGCGCTCAGGAAGAAGCCGGAGAAGCATCACCACAAAGACCACCATATACAGCCTTGTTGTAAGCACAGCAAACCCTGAAAGTTGTGAGACTTCCATAGCAAGCACCAAGGTCAGACCAAGTGCGGCCAAAAGCTTTTCTTCTCGCTTTCCTTTTGAAGTGAAAAGCTTCCAAAGACCAACAAGAAGAAGCGCAAAAGCAGCGAACCAAAAGAACACACCATAGAGTCCCTGCTCCACCAAAAGATCCAAGACTTCATTATGCGCCTTATCTGGCACATCAGTAAACTTTTCCGTTTCTGCAAGTACAGGTGGGTACACCGGGGCAAAGGCAAAGCCATAGGAATCCAATCCATACCCAAACCAAGGCGATCGCTCTATCACTTCCATCGTGGCAGGTACTACAGCAAGTCGACTCTCGAGGGACCTCAATGTCTGCTCAGGACTCTGCATCAGGATCTGTGATGCAACAAGTCCAGCAACTAGCCAAATCACTCCCGTCCCTACATATAAATAGTCTCTACGCTGTCGCTTCATACGCAATAGTGCAGGCACAAGCAAGACAAGCAAGGTACCACCAAATAATGCGGCCACCATAGAGGCTCTATTCCCTGTAGCAAAAAGGCCACCTGCCGAAACAGCTAAGGTCACAAGATACATCCACTCTATACCATTCTTCTTGTTTCTCTCACGTATCAGATAGTACAAAGAAAGAAGCACACCAACAAGCAAGGTCTGACCAAGGTAATTGGGATGCCCCATAAAGGCATAGACACGACCATAGGTATGTACCGTATCCCCAAAAAAGGAGGGCAAAAGCGCATGCAGCAAAGCAAACACACCGAGCACTGTAGTGGACCAAAACACTGTTCTAAGCACGAGCTGTATACGCTCAGTTTTCCTCAGCCATAAAAACAGCAGTACTCCAAATACACCAAGGAGCCCATAGGTTACAAGACCGCTATGGCGCTGATAGGTACCCCAAAAACTCACCGTAGGAGACAGTGCTACAAGCCAAGTGGACAATGCAAGGTACAACGCATAACAGCCTCCAAGCATCAAAAACACAGGCTGCTTCATCACATCCAACACCTTCAAACGTCCCTTCAAAATTTCCCAAGAAGCTACAACTCCAAGCAATCCCGTAAACACAAAGAGCCCCACCCACTTCGCAAACTCATAGGTCTGCGCCCCAAAGGGGTTTATAAGAAAGGGGAAGATTGCTAAGCCAAAGAGGAGGAGGTAGTGCATAGGTTCATTGTTACTCGCAAAGAATAACAAATTATATGAGGATTACAGTATCTGAGTAAAAGAGGGGGTTGACGAAAGTGAAGTTTCAAGCAAAAAACACCTAATTCCAAGTGCATACAATGGAATGAAAATAGCAATTTACTATTTGCTATCTGTAATATGTAATCTGTCATCTTGCTCGCCTACGGCGAGCCACTGGTGACCCCACGGGGATTCGGTCACGTCACGGCTGTCGCCTTGCGTCGCTACGCTCCTGGTCTCCGCCTCCCGCGACCCCGGCCGTTTTCGAAGTGACATCTAGTCACTTCTCATCACAAAATGCTTACGCATTTGCGACCACTCTTTTTCGAATCCCCGTGGAATCACCAAGATCTTGCACACTTCAAATAGCTGCTACGCAGCTTTTTTCGATGGCAATTCACTTGGTGACCCCACGGGGATTCGAACCCCGATTACCAGGATGAAAACCTGGCGTCCTAACCATTAGACGATGGGGCCTAGGTTAGACGGTAGCAATACTAAGGACTATGCTTACAAAGTCAACAGGAACTCACCCCTACCCCTTGCAGGGAAAGTGGCTTCCACGTACCATGAATATACCTGAAGTACATCGTACCAGGGACGCTCTAATTTCTCCGACAACATTTCCCTCCGGATCTCTATATTTGCGGGGCCCATTGGGCTTCGCGTGCGAGAACCACCATATTGGTTAAGGGGGTGACGAGCGTCGCCACCGCTGTACGGTACTTTGGGCTATTCGGTCAATTTAGAACGTTCAGCCTTAAGTTCAAGTGCAATAAAATGATAGACATCCTTGGCATCTCCCTCACTTGAGCTGACATGCTTTTCTACACCCGCAATAACCGCATCAACTACAGAAGCTTCCTTTGGAATATGCCAACGCACATGTTCTAGTGTGCGACGTATAAGTTTCGCAGCATCTTCAGTCTGTCCTTCCTTTTTAGCCCGCACCACTACATCAACTGTATTTTTAAGAAGTAGTGACACGCCGTTGGTATACGATTCAAATCTATCCTGCTCTATTTTCTTCCTCAATAATTCAGTTCGATTGTTCGTACCTTCTACATTCCATGATTCTTCTGCCCTATATCTATTGTATAAACCATCCACAAGAGGTGTTGGATCACTTGCCGTATTCAAGATCCTATCAAGTGTCTTCTCCTTTGCTCGATATTCTGCGGTCATAGATGACAATGTAGCCTCAAGCACCGTATCGGCATCTCCAGAGAATCCATTTGGTAGCTTATCTTGATGAGAGGCAAAGGCACTAAGTGTCAAAATACCAAGACCCGCAACTCCACCAATTACTGCACCAATCTTAATCTGCGTATCCTTATCCAAATCTGAAAATTTTGGAATATGTATACTGCGTTTAGACCAATAGTTTTTAACTTGGTCATACCCCCAACGACCAGTTCCAGCAAGCGCTGTAATTGATGTAGCAATCCAAAGAGCAACAGCCCCTCCACGCTGTAAGCCCTCCCAAAAATCTAAACTCTCCATTTCCTCTACAAACACAGCTAGGGTATTCACATCCATCTCATAGAGAGTTCGCAAAGCGGCAACCCTAGATTCTGAAATGAGTGAGTTATTTTCATACGCAGAGTTAATCAACGTATCCACATCCTCTCGGTTACCCTGCACGATAGTAAACAATTGAAGTAGCTCTCGCCCATTGCGCTTCACGTGTTCAAAGAATTGCTCCATACCCCCCTCTTGCAGGGATCCTTCTCGAAAAAGACTAAGATAATCCAACATAGCATTATCCTTTAATGGCCCCTCTTTTCCAAACAACTTCTCATGAACAACAGAGAGTGACCCTTTTTGTTCCTCCTTTCGTTCTGCATACTGGCGAAGGGCAACATCAGCTTCAGATCTTGCAGATTGCATGACTGCAGCAGTATCCATTGCTCCGTACTCTATCTCGCTTGGCTTCGTATCTTCAAAACTACCATCCGTTTTTTTGGTATAGACACCACCCACAAAACTATCAATCCCTTGCTTCTTTCGGGCTTCCTCAGTAGAGAAGGTTTCACCAGCCCTTTCTACAAGTTTTGTGTTCATTCGCTCAACCATAGAGCCCATCAAATCTTCCAGTGATTTACCAGCGAACGCCTTTTTAAAAACTGCCAAACGATCCTCATCATTTGTAACTGTTTCTCCTGATATCAAAACCACACCATCCACAATGTACGAGGCTGTATTCTCAACAGTATAAAATTGAGAACGATCTACCTTCTTCATTGCCTCATCCGCCTCTCTAGGGTTTTCAGAAGCCGTAACTGCCCTATTCAAGAAATCAATAACTTTGGCATCCCCCTCAGATGCTTGCATCGCACGAGACAAGTATGAACTAGAGTCCACAAGTGACTGCAATCCATGAGCAGCAATCGCTTTACCAAAAATTCTCCTCATTCTGGTCGTAGTCTCAGGGATAGACTCACCATCCTTTTGAAAGACTTGCATCATAGGTACATAGGTGTCCGTCCCATCCACAACTTTCTTCAGGTGCATAGTCTGATACTTTTCTACGACTCTATCAATAGATCGATTCACAACTTCTTTTATATTTGCCTCTAATCTATCTGGAGTAAAAGAAAGAGTTTCAGAAGACTCCTGGGTATCTGGTACATCTAATGGAATATCAACGGTAGTTATTGGATCGGCCCGATACCCATCAATACCCTCAAGAACCCCCTTATGCTTATTAAACGCCGCAATTTCCACTTCAAGGGCAGGAGTAAGAGGTTTGTCACTTTCCCTCACATGCTTTTGGAGCAGGCCTCCATACATATCCAATTTCTTAACATCTTCCTCGTTTTGAACCTCATAGTTCTTACAAGACTGCACCCACATTCCACTAACCACATTTCTCAAGTCACTCCACTCCAAAAACCTTGTAATCGCAGCCTTATCTGAATGTTCTCTCTGCTCCAAAGTAGTTTTAGGCATGAGAAGATCAACAACTGGCTTCCCAACAAATCCTCCTCCAACAACAGCAACACATGAAGTAATTGCCGCCCCCCACCAGGTCGATGAAGCAAACTCAGAAATCAGAGCTACACCCCCAGGAACAGCTGCTGCAAGTGTATTTAATGTATTGGCCAATGCATTCCTTGCAGCTAGTCCTTCCTTTGTATGGCCTGTGAGGACTCCAACCCAACCACCTTCATTGAAGTTTCCAAATATCTGACTAGAAAGCATGATCATTTGGAATCCAAACGTCATAACCTCAGCCGTATGATTACCCTTTATAAGATCTGAAATTGCCAACATTGTCTTGGTGTCCATCTTCTCCAAGTACCCAAAGGCCTCTATAGTCGGCTCAATCTCATCAAGAGTCTTTTTCATAGAAGCCAAAAGAGACTCCCTAGAAGTAACTCCGTCCATGTCAAATCCAGCTTTCGACAATACCGCCGATAGTTCCTTTACATCACGTTCTGAAATTGCCTCATTAGCTTCTATTTTTTCATACAGAGCTTCCATATCTTCAAAACTCTTCACCATAGTTTTGGCTTCTCCACTTTGAACAGCTGCATACATATTCTCCATAGCCGAAGCTCCGAACCCATTTGAAGCTCCTGATTTCAAAAAAATATCCGCAACAGACTGCTTACCACCGTTTGGTAATATTGACTCAACAAGAGGATCAGCAAGAGTGGTTGCAAACTCTGTCCAATAATTACCAAGACTATCAGGATCCAAAACCTTTTGCTTGGACATTTCCATCATATCCAATTGTTTTAGAGCGCCATGTAGTTCTTCCGCACTCTTTCCCGCCAGTCCTGCCGTCTTAAAAATTCCCAAGCTAAAGGTTTCAATACCCCTAGCAATATCATGTCCAATATCTGTACCCTTCAACTTACTTTCGATATCAGAAACCTTTTTAGAAGTTTCAGAATACTGAGAAATAGTGGAAAGAGCCTCCTTATGATCATATCTATACTGCTCATGAACATCTTCCTTGCCCAAAAGATTTAGCTCTACCATCACGTACTGCTCCCAAAAAGAGCTGCCTGAAATTTTGTCCATTTTCCGAGAAAAATTCAGTTCCTCAGAGTTTCCATCATCCAAAGAATCAACAATTTCTTTTCCTGCACTATTAATTGCAGCTTTCAAAACTGGAACCAATGACTCAACAATGTTCTTTAACTCACCCTCTGTATCAATTGGATTATTTCTTGTCTTACCTAAATCATCTATTGCCTTTGAAAGCAAAGAAGAAAAGGTTCCAGGCTTGCCAGGGAATACCTTGTCCTTGATTGCATTCTTCACTGAATGCTCAATGCTCTCACGCTTGGACTCAATCAATGGGAATTGGGCGATAGTCGCATCTATACCCTTATCAATTCCAGCCCAAGTAGCCTGAATCTCCTCTCGCTTCAGTGTTACGTCTTGAGTTTCTGCACTCTGTTCTTGCCCGTCAGATGTTTCCTGAGGTTTCAGCACATCAGGACCTCCGCCTTCAGGTGTACCCTGAGGAGCGTCACTCATATCAAAATATAGGAATGCATACATATTATTCATCCTGTAATTTGGTTAGTTGTGACTCTAATGTCTCAAGCTCCGCTTTTTCACCCTCTCGAATATCCTTCTCAATTCGCTTTGCTAAGCGTCTAGATTCATGAGCATATGCTTCTGCAAGTTTCTTATTAAACGTATCCAACAATTCAGACTCCTTCTTTACATACTGAGAGACAAAATCCTCAATCCTAGAAAGAATATCCACATCTTCACCATGCTGTACATACTGCAAAAAAGACTCCTTTGTATCAGTATCTAATGCAGTAATATGAGTAATTGCTGCTGCTAACTGTTCTCTCCGCAAAATATCCATAGATTCGTTAAGGCCATCATTTCATTATACCAAAAAAGGGCCGCTGACGCGGCCAAATTAGTAATGTTTTAATGAATAATTAACAATTATTAAAGAAAATGTCCGCCAATTAGCGGACACTCTCTTTGTGATTTGAAATTTGTCATCTGAATTTTGCCATTTTGAGCGCCTACGGCGATCTCTTACATCATTCCCATCCCCGGCATTCCTCCCATGCCACCGCCCATTCCAGCTGGCATATCTCCTCCCTTATCTTCCTTTGGGATTTCATGGATAGCAGCCTCGGTCGTGAGGAACATAGCCGCTACAGATGCAGCGTTCTGGAGAGCACTTCGTGTTACCTTCTTTGGATCAAGGATTCCTTCCTTCACAAGATCCACGATCTCATCCTTGGCAGCGTTGTAGCCCACAGTCACAGACTCCTCTGCCATCACCTTGTCCACCACAACACTTCCCTCTACACCACAGTTGAAGGCAATCTGACGTGCTGGATACTCCAGTGCAGTACGCACAAGTTTGATACCTACTTTCTCATCCTCAGAATCCGCATGCATGCTATCTACAGCCTTTGCAGCCTTGAGAAGGGCCGTACCTCCACCTGCCACAATTCCCTCTTCCACCGCAGCACGAGTCGCCGCAAGTGCATCCTCTATACGATGCTTCTTCTCCTTGAGCTCCACTTCTGTTGCAGCTCCAACCTCAATAATCGCAACACCACCAGCAAGTTTCGCAAGTCGCTCCATGAGCTTCTCCTTATCAAAATCAGAAGATGCGTTGTCTATCTGCGCCTTGATACTTGTGATACGACTATCAATAGCTTCCTTTGACCCTGCACCATCTACAATCACAGTCGTATCCTTGGAAGACACTATTCGCTTCGCCTCACCAAGGTGCTCCACATCCGCAGCATCAAGCTTGAGACCAACCTCCTCAGAGATCACCGTCGCACCCGTAAGAGCAGCAATATCCTTGAGCATCTCCTTTCGTCGATCTCCAAATCCTGGAGCCTTAACCGCAAGGGTATTGAAGGTACCTCGAATCTTGTTAAGCACAAGCGTCGCAAGAGCCTCTCCCTCAATATCTTCTGCAATAATCACAAGATTCTTCTTGCCCATCTGTGCAAGCTTCTCAAGAAGAGGAAGAAGGTCATGGATAGATCCAATCTTCTTGTCCGTCACGAGAATCTTCACATCATCGTAACTCGCTTCCATGCGAGCAGAATCTGTAATCATATACGGAGAGATGTATCCATTATCAAACTGCATACCCTCTACCACCTTCTTATTGAGACCAAAGGTCTGTCCTTCCTCAATGGTAATCACTCCATCCTTACCAACGAGATCCATCACCTCAGCGATCAGCTCTCCCACCTCTGGACTCTGCGCAGAAATAGTCGCCACCTGAGCAATCTCCTCCTTGGAAGTGATTTCCTTTGCGTGCTCTGTCAAAAAGTCGTTGACCTTCGCAACCGCTCGCTCAATCCCCTTCTTCATCTCCATAGGGTTTGCTCCTGCTGCCACGTTGCGAAGACCTTCCTTCACCATTGCATGCGCAAGTACGGTTGCCGTAGTCGTACCGTCCCCTGCCACATCGTTAGTCTTGGTAGCCGCTTCCTTCAAAAGCTGCGCTCCCATATTCTCTAGCTTATCCTCAAGCTCCACTTCCTTTGCAATAGTCACACCATCATTGGTAATCACTGGCGCTCCGTACGAACGCTCAAATACTACGTTGCGCCCCTTTGGGCCCATTGTAACGCGAACCGCCTTCGCAATCTTCTCCACTCCAGCAAACATCGCCATCTTGGCGTCGTCATGAAACACTACATCCTTAGCCATAGGTACATTGATTAAGATACATAAAAACTTACGCCACTTCCTTGGCGATGATTCCATCCTGACGAAGAACAATATGCTCTACGCCTTCTATCTTCACGGTGTCACCCGCATACTTTTTGTAATACACCACATCTCCCACTGCCACATCCATATCCACCTCCTTGGTACCAGGACCGACAGCCACTACCTCACCCTTGCTAGGCTTTTCCTTCGCAGAGTCAGGAATATAAAGACCACTCTTGGTCTGTTCCTCAGCTTCTAGCTGCTTGAGGAGTACATAATCAGATAAAGGTTGTAAAGTCGCCATACATGGTACTAAAAAATAAAAGCATCATGTCCATCTGAGGTTTAGCACTCTCAATTAGACTGTGCTAATTCTAAAAAAGCCCCGCTCTTCCGTCAACAGAAAAAGCGGGGGAGTGTTGATAGGCGCAAACTACAGAAGGGGAATGATGAGAACAAGTTGCCCATCCTCAAAGATCCTCACAGACCTATCCGATTGGAACACCTGAAAGTCAGTTCCATTCACATTTTGCCCCCAATTTATCTCTAAGGTCTGATAAATCTGAAAGAGCTCCTCACCCGCCTGCCTCACCGCTACATACGAGTCCCCTTCTGGGAAAAAGCCACTATATCCCAAACCACCATTTACATACAGTGGCGTAACATTTGCAGTCTCATCTCTGGTAGCAAGCGCTTCCTCGTAACGTTCCAGGTCATCGTATACCTGAAGGGTAGATTCTGCTCTCGGATTCCCCCGCGTCACTTTCCGAGACTCAGCCGTAACTAAGGGCTCACCCACGGGCTCATCCATAGAAACCAGAAGCTCTCCATCCAAATACCAACGATGTACTACATAGCGCTGCCCGCCTCGATCTTCCATAGCAGTCGCATGCTCAAGCTGCTCATCCGTGGCAATCTCCAGCACATACACTTCTCCTTGCTGCCCAAGCTTCGCAAACCCATACCCATTGGCTGTAAGAAGCTCTACACCATTTTCAGGAATAGACTGAAGGACCACACCATTCTCAG
>JAUIFW010000033.1 GCA_030430105.1 bacterium
AAAGAAAAGGAAGGTAATATATGAAAAACCAAAGCAATGTAGAGCTAGAATCAAATAGGTATCAAGTAACAGCACTCCCGGAGTGGAAAAACTCTCTAAACTATGTAAGGGGTAAATTCCATGCCCCAAAGGATTCAGAAGCAATTCGAAGATCTGTTGAGATTGCAGAAAAAGTATTGAAAGTTATTGAAGAAGGAGGAGCTGTCGTTACAAAAGACGGTGTCCACGTTTGGTTCCACTAAATATATCTTGAAAAACAAACAACATGCTCTACCACAAGTAGAGCTTTTTATACTCACCCCAAGATCTCCTCCTCCACAATAAACTCATTCCCATCCAAATCCGCAATCACAGCCTCAGCCCATCCCCAACTTTTCTCCTCGTATTCCTTCACTACCCTCCCACCATTTGCCTCTACCTGTTTCAAAAACTCCCTCAATCCATCCACTTTCAGCGCAAAAGGTTTTCTACCACCTATATACATCTCAGCCCAACGCTCATCCCTCTCCGGAGCATCTTCTTCTAGATTAAACTCAATACCGTCTAAATAAAAAGAAGCAAAAGGCGGTCTAAATTCTGCAAACTCAACTCCAAGTAACTCCTCATAAAAAGGCTTAGCCTTTTGTAGGTCACGAACACCGATAAGAATATTTGAAAATGAAATCATCATGCAAGTAGTGAATAGTACTCCCAGAATACAACATCCCTCTCCACGGAAACAAGAACAATGCTACAGTACCTAAGCATAACACTCATCAACCCCAAATGTTCACCCACATCTCCATAGGCATCACGGACATCAAAAGATCCCTCCCCCTCTACGACGTCCTCATGCAAACCCTAGGCCACGACCGCTACTTTGGCTCCGAGAAAGAAGAATTCATGGCATACGGGCCAGAAGACTGCTTCTTCATCATCAACACACCAGAAGACCCCACCCGCGGACAAGTCAAGGGCTCAAACGGAAGCCACATCTGCTTCAAGGCAGAAACAAAGGAGCAAGTAGACACCTTTCACAAAAAAGCGATCGATCTAGGTTGCACAGACGGCGGCAAACCAGGCCTTCGCCCAGAATACAAAGAAAATTACTACGCGGCCTTCATCATTGACTACGACGGAAACAAATTAGAGACGGTTACATACCTGTAACAACAAAAAAACCGCTGAATACCATCAGCGGTTTTTCAATTTTTGATCTTCATGAGAACATCTTTTCTGTACACTACTATTATACTCTCGATACAATAAAACACCACAGAATTTTCCCTTGAAAAGAGCTCGAAAAAATCTAGTCTATAGCGAGTTCTACAAAGGAAAACCTCATCAACTTAGCCCCAACCTAAGACCCAAGCCCTAAGCCCTAGGACCTACAACCCCACCCCGCCTACCCTGGCAGCAAAACCATCACCCCACCTCACACATGAACCTAGCCTCCTTCCGCACCCGCCCCCTCGCCTTCTGCTGGCACATCATGACAGGAATGAAGCACTACGTCTTCTTCTCCTTTGTTGCCGTTGCCTTCGCAGAGATCGGCTGGGGTATCACCCCCCTCATATCAAAAGTCCTAGTGGATTCACTCACTATAGGAGACCCAAGTAATGCAGCAACCCTGTGGACTGTAATCTGGGCAGCCATAGGTCTAACGGTAGCAAACGGAATCGGACTACTCTCTTACCGCACCAGTGGATACCTCTGTTCCCACTGGATGAACGCTATGGAAAAGCGCATCTACCAAGTGCTCTTTTCCTATCTCAGCAAACATGACCTTGGCTTCTTCGCAGATACCTTTGCAGGATCTCTTGTAACCAAATGTGCCAATATCGGTCGAGGGGCCTGGGCCCTCTGGGAAATCGCCATGTGGACATTCTTACCTCTCACAGTCGGAGTGATCATCAGTCTCTTCCTCTCCTTTATGGTAAGTCCATTTATTGGTCTCTTCGTGGTTGCATGGATGATTGTACAAACATTCATTTCCCTCCAAATGGGAAAAAGAAAGCGGGACCTATCCAAAGCCGCAGCAGCAGAGCGTTCAAAGCGTACAGGACAGGTTGTAGATAGTATCACCAACATCAAGACGGTGACACTCTTCGCAAACGTACCCCATGAGGAAAAGAGACTAAATAAAACCCTCGATAGCTTCATGACCGCTGCCAAGACCAACTGGAGGTATTCAGAAATGATGCTCCTCACAAACAACATCATGGTTCTACTCCTTCGCTCTGCCATGCTAGGTGGCGTTGTATACCTATGGGCAACCTCCCAAGCGTCCACAGGAGATATCCTCATGATGTACAGCGTCTCCGTACAGATCGGTCGACAGTTCTTTGACGTAGGAAGAAGAATCAACCAAGTCTTCCAATCCTTTGGAGAGCTCGATGAAGGCCTGCAAACCATTGCCACAGGACACCAAATCATCGACGTACCAGGTGCAAAAGCACTGAAGGTACCAAAGGGAGCCATCGAATTCAACGATATCAACTTCTCCTACAAAGAAAAGAAGCAGCAAACCAAAGTCTTTAAGGACTTCAATCTTGTCATCAAACCCGGAGAAAAAGTGGGACTCGTAGGTCTCAGCGGAGCTGGAAAAACCACACTCGTAAAACTCTTCCTCCGTCTCTACGAAGCCCAAAGCGGAAGTATCACCATCGACGGACAACCAATAGACAAGATAGGACTAGATAGCCTACGAAACAGCGTAGCGGTCATACCACAAGAACCAGCACTCTTCCATAGATCCCTCAAAGAAAACATCACCTACGGAAAGCTGAAGGCATCCCAAAAAGAAGTAGAAAAAGCAGCAAAACTTGCCCAAGCACACGACTTCATCAAAAAGCTAAGTCAGGGCTACGCAACACTAGTAGGAGAACGTGGAGTCAAACTCTCAGGAGGACAGTGCCAGCGAGTGGCCATCGCTAGAGCCATCCTCAAAGATGCACCTATTCTCGTCCTCGACGAAGCAACCTCCGCCCTCGATAGTGAAAACGAGATCGCCATTCAGACAGCACTCCACAACCTCATACAAGGAAAAACGGTGATTGCCATAGCCCACCGCCTCTCCACCCTACGAGAAATGGACCGCATCATCGTCCTAGAAGATGGAAACATCATCCAAGACGGTAACCACAGCAGCCTCATGAAAAAGAAGGGTCTCTACCAAAAACTTTGGAAACAACAATCAGAAGGCTTCCTACAGGAATAAGTGAAGTTGAAAGCAAATGAGTATTACGATATAATATAATCGTAATACTCATTTTTATCAACATGAGCGTTGTCAGAAGCACCATTTCCTTTCAAAAGGAAAACTGGTCACATATAGAACATGCGGAAAACCGCAGCCAAGTTGTCAACGAAGCACTACAGTTTTTTTTCCACACCAAGCGACTCCTAGAGGAGCAGGAACAAAAACTAGCAATCCAAGAACTTGAACACTTTCAAAAAACTAAGGAAGCTTACAGCTACAGAGCTACTTTTGATACATGCAACTCCTCTTCCTCAGACAGCCACACAAGTTCATCAAAAAAGCGAACAAAGGACTCAAACAAGCAATCAAAAAGACCGTAGAAACTCTCTCCACCAATCCACTCTCAGGCAAAAAACTACAGCCACACTCTAGTAGTCTTCGCAGACTAAAATTCTCCTTCAACAAGAACGAATACAGAATTATCTACAAAACTAACACCTCAGAAATCCTCATAGTACTAATCAATACAAGAGAAAACGCATACAACAACCTACCCTCCGTCATTCTCCAGGCTCCAAAAATGCACCAATCTAAACCTCCAAGCAAAAACTAAACAACCCGAGCATCCCACAAACATAGCGCATCAAGTAAGACCTAAGAGCTGAGCCCTACGACCTAAGCCCCACCCCGACTATACCTCCCCATCAACTCCGCCTCCGCCACCACCTTCCCATCCATAGCCTCCTCCAGCTCTTCCATAGAAGCCCCTTCCGCTAACTCCAGCATGGAGTCCAAGGCAAACACCTGAAAGATATACCGATGTTCCCCCGTCGGTGGTGGTGGACAAGCCCCATGATATCCTAGCTCTCCACTACTAGTCTTCCCTAGCACCCCCACCTTGTCCTCCCCAGGAGCCAAGGTGGATTGGGTTACAGGCACATTCCACGCAAGCCAATGCACCCATGTACCATTTGGAGCATCTGGATCCTCCATGAGAAACACCAAGCTTTTTGCTCCAGAAGGTAAATTGGAAATACGAAGTGGCGGCAACATATCCTCACCATCGCAAGTATACGCATTAGGCAGCATATCTCCATGCTCAAAAGCTGTAGAGGTGAGCTCCAAAGGAGCATAGGTATTCATATCCATAGAAAAGCACGTGGGGTATAACAATGAAAGTGTACAAGCGCTTAAGTACTCAGCGCAAGCCAATACGTATCAATGTTTCATATACATACGTTTCAATCTCCTAAGCACATAGCGCCGAGGCATCAGCCCTATGATTCTCATTTGAAGCCTAAGACTCCATGAAACTGCAGCAATCGCGACTAACTTCCCTCTCAGCATAGCGTCCCACCCTATCTTTGCCACCTCAGAAGCAGGCTTTGCATGACGAAATATGGCTGAATGTTGAAAGCCAGCCTCCTGCGCAAACTCCGTCTTCGTAGCTCCTGGACAAAGCACCGTCACCGTCACACCCGTACCATCCAACTCCTCAGCCACTGCCAGAGAAAGGGAATATACATAGGCTTTCGTAGCATGATACACCGCTTGCATAGGCCCTGGCACAAATGCTGCAGAAGAAGCTACATTGAGCACCCTACCCTTACCTTTCTGTTGCATACTTGGAAGCATCGCCTTCATAAGCTCCGTTAGCACTCGCATATTCAACTGCATCATTGCGTCCTCTTGCTCCCAAGATCTAGAAACAAAAGTTCCCATACCTCCAAAGCCCGCGTTATTAACAAGGATATCCACCTCTAAAGAGTGCTCCTCAAGAAACCTCAAAATCCTAGGTACCGCGTCTGTCTGAGTGAGATCCATTGGAAGGACGAATACCTCAATGTCATTGTTAGCCTCAAGCTCCTTCTTGAGCGCAAAGAGCTTCTCCTGAGATCGAGCAAGCAAAAAAAGATGGTGTCCTTCAGCAGCAGCCAACCTAGCAAGCTCCAATCCAATTCCACTACTAGCACCTGTGAGAAGCGTTACGTTCATCATGAAAAACAAAAAATACGCAAAACAACTCTACATCTCCAAGTAGAAATACAAAAGAGAACCAGATGATCTGGTTCTCTATGGTCTCTTTTATTTTAGCCTATGCAGCAACCGCCACATAGGAAGCAAGCTCTTCTTCGAGAACTGTGTATTGCAACCAACCCTTTCGATAAAAGGTGTCAACAAGGGTAACGAATCCCTCATGTTCCTTCAGGTACGAAGCAAGACGGAGTGCACGTTCCTCATAGTAGAGCCCAACAGGCTCAACAGCAGTGGCGAAACATTTCATATCCGCATGCCTGATATGTCCCGTAGCCGTACTCTGCATATAGAGAGGCATCGGTGCATCGTTGGGGAGTGCAATACCTCGGTCATGAATGAAACTTCTCATAGCCTGGTACATTTCCATACTATTGCTGGCTCTGTAGAGCTCATACTTCTGAGCGGCAAAAAGTGCAGCTTCATACTGACTATACCCCTCCTGCATGAGCTCATGTGTCATCCTTGTTCGAATGAGCTGTTCATCTTGTTGGTCTATCACGGTAGACCTCCTTTCTCTATTGCATTGATCCTACAAACTCTATCGGTATTTCCAAGAACAAATAAAAAAAGAATGACGTCTCATACGTTTTTGTTTTATCTATCTAATGGAAAACCGAGTTAGGTATCCCATATTGATAGAGATACATACTGGTTCCGATTAGGACCATGGCGAACCATGGAATGGCATACAGCACTCCATCAAGCCAATCTTGTACTTTAACTGTTTTGGTGTCATGTAACACCCAAAGTACCAATAAAGAAGTAACCAAAGACAAAAGAATTGCCTGAACCCGTTGCCCATAATGGGATGGTGACTTGAAAATCACCAATCCAGCAATAAGCAGTAACATGGCATCGAGTCCTATCAGATCTCGATGCACCCTCTTGTATATCTTTCCAATGTATCGCAGCAAAACACTGCTCAATATTGAAAAAATATCCTTAATTTTTATAGATATTGTCTGGTTCATAACTATGCTCCAATTCCTATTTTGTATTACAGCTATCCTAACACAAAAGTTGACAAAATCAACTAATATTTCAAAAACAATTAGTATAGCCATAAGAAATAGAAAAGGTATACTACAGGTAGAATATCACCCCTCCACCATGAAAATCCTCCTCCCCAGCCTCCTTTGTCTCGTGCTTATTGGCTGCAGCCAACCCACAACAACGACCTCTTCAAAGTCCACAACCCAAGAATCCAACACTCCAAGTGTACAAAACAGCGAAAGGAGCCCTAAGACCCAAGCCCTAAGACCTACCCAAGTCCACCATAGCGTCCCATTCTCCCCGCAGGCCCCACTTGGAAACTGGTCAGACCCTAGACAACAAGACGGCTGCGAAGAGATGTCCGTACTCATGGCAGTGCACTGGAGAGAAGGTACAGCCCTGCCCTATTGGCAAGCAGAGCAAGAGCTCCTAGCACTAGCAGACTGGCAAACGGAAACCTATGGAAAAAACAAGGATACCTCCGCAGAAGACACCAAAAAAAGACTTCTTGAGGAGTACTTCGGCATTGAAGACACCTATATCATTGAAGCTACAGACGTAGAAACTATCACAGAAGAACTCTACGCAGGTCACCTAGTTCTTGCCCCTATGCAAGGGCAACGCCTTGAAAATCCTTTCTTCACAGCGCCAGGTCCGGAAACGCACATGATCGTGATCAGCGGATACGATCCAGATACAAAGGAGTTCATCACCCACGATCCAGGGACAAAGCGAGGAAAAGACTTTCGGTACCAGGAAGACATCATTCTAGATGCCATCTGGAACTACCCTACCAACGGAAAAGAGGCCTCCAGCCTAGAAAAAGCCGTCATTGTAGTCCCAAAACCCTCCACCAACAAAGAATAAAGATGAAATTATACGCACTAAACTTCAACCTTTAGTATTTAATCTTTAGTATTTAAAAATTTAATCTTTCTCTTTATGAAATTGCCAAGCAATTTCATAAAGAGCTGGGGTTTATCAACATCAAACACATGCCCCACGCCAGGCACCACCTGACATTGAATATACGGGTGGTGTTTGCCTAGCTTCTGATATCCTCGCACCAACGCGCGAATAGCAACGTCCTTCTCCCCTACTATCATCATAGTAGGCACTTCCAACAGCTTAAGTTCCTCAAGTAAAGTCATAGAACTAAGGGCAAGGAGCTCCTTTTTGGCCACCTGCGCATTTGCCTTTTTATTGATGGCAAACAAATGCCTCCTACCTTCCTTAGTGAAGGAAGCCGCAGTAGCTAAAGCATAGGCTACACCCTCGCGTGTAAACACCTTGGTCAAGAAGGGTATCAAACGAGCTCCAATCCTAACAAACCAGCCCCCCATATGAAAGGAAAGTGGCACACTGTATACAAATAATGATCGAACCAAACTCTTGGAGCGAAGCCCCAAATACAAAGCAGTAGCTCCTCCCAAGGAGTTCCCTATCACATGAGTAGCGCTGTCCCCCTTCACACGAAGAAACTCAGCCAAGACGGCAGCATAGGATTCAGGAGTATGTAAAAATGCACTACTCTCACCCAAAACCACACTTTCTCCATGACCAGGCAAATCTACAAAAACATGGGTACCCTCTGGCATATACTCATTGACCTTCATAAAGTGCTCCGCCGCATCATACATCCCATGAATCCACAAAAAGACAGGTCCACTCCCTTTCTTGACCTCATAGTACGCCAAACGTACATGCGTAAGTTCTACAAAGGACTTCCTCATGAACGCAGAGCAAGAAAGACGTTCCACAGTTGATGTGCAACCAGTCCCACACTCATAAAGTAGAATATGAGCACAAAGATCCATCCAACAAATGGAATCAACGAGAGAAGAGTAAGCACGAGTAGTCCAGTACCGTAGGAAAGAAATCCACCCCAGAACTTGGTACTACGCTTCACGGGAAGTAGGAGGTGTCCAAGATAAAATGGCGAAAACAGCCAAGCAAAGTACAGTATTCCGGCATAGAACATGCTTCCAAGAATAGCAAAAGGAATTCCTAGCACTGTCACCCCCACAAGCATCAAAAGAAATGGTGCGGCCACCACTACCGCAGCACCTAAAAAGAAATGTGCAATGCCCAGCTTTTTTGCGGCAGTAAGCGTCCTATTGATAGGCTTTTGAAAGAGCCAAAGCAATATGAACCCCACAACAATTGCCTGTAAGAGAGAAAAGATAATAAAAACGAGCACGGCCATATTCATAAGCGCCCCCACCTGCTCTTCAAAACTCTCCCCATGCATTACCCTATCAATTTTCTGAAATACAATCACACCTTCCACTTGCTCGCTAGGAACAGTACTTGATGCCGCCAAGTCTAGGTTCGATCCAAATGACGCATCGTCAGTCAACTCGAGATTTCCGACCTCCAAACTAGCATCCCCCTCTATGGTTCCTCGCATGATCAAGGTATCAGCTTCAATTCTCGCAGTTCCTGCAATCGTACCATCTACCACGACAGTCTCACCAAAGAGCCACACATCCCCACCTACAAAAGTCTGTGTAGAGAGAGAAATCGTTTGCCCGGCAAGCACCATGTGATCCCCAATCTGTCCATCAATACTAATGGTCTGACCAGCAGCACGAACATCATCCTCCACATCCGTGAGTATATTGATATGCTGCCCTGCAACTATCACGTCTCCTTCTACAGGCTGTGACATAGAAATGCTCTGCCCTGCAGATACTAAATCGCCAAACAAAGGAAGGGTAAACTGTACATCCCGTCCCACCGCATACACATCTCCCTTTGAAATCTCTGCAGGTGCTACCACATCACCAGCTTCAAAGGTGGTCGCAGCCATCGCTTGAAAAGGCACAAAAAGTAATACGAGCAGTGCAGAGAGTCGTTTCATAACATCAAAAAAAGGGAACTGTATCTTCACAGTATCCCTTTTAGTCATTTCCACAAGAAGCTGACCTTGTCTTACGCGCCTATTCCTTTCGCTTCTACATATTTCTTTAGTGGGCCAAGATAAAATTCATCCCATCCCATATTGATACTCTTGTAGTGTTCCGTCGGCACCTCCGTATGCAAGAGCATCAAGATGGTGCGCTGCCCCATAGGCTCCAAGGTAAAGGTTACCTTCGATGGAGTTTCCCAGGTCTTCTCTGCCCAATCCTGAGCAAGCATTCGTTCTTTTTCCACCTCTGTATTCTTCCCGTGGATACTTCCTCCCCAAAGAGAAAATTCTGTCCCCTCCTTATCATTCATCACGCAGGGAGCTCCTCCCCATCCGGCAATCTCCTTTTCATTGGTAAGCGCAGCCCACACCTGTTGCAGGGGAGCCTCTATCACATAGGTTTTAGACAAAGCTTTTGTAGACATTTGGTCTTGTAAATATTTTCAAAGGCATCATAGCAATTTTTCCACATTTGTAAACCTCCATACCCCTAGCCGCGTCAGACGCGGCCAAACCTACCTCTCCCCAGCACAAGTATCCTCAGCCCAAAGCCCTCGCCCCTCCTCGCGAGCTCGTTGCTCAGCAGCAACAAACACCTCACGATATCTATACGGACTACTATACGTATACTCATACGCATACCCATCCTGAATCATCCGCTCATTGAGAAACACTTCATCCGCATACAAGTACGCCAAAAGTCGCCCATAGCGATCCCGATCTCCCTGCGAG
>JAUIFW010000034.1 GCA_030430105.1 bacterium
TCAGGTGGACGCGTTGAAATATCAAGTGTTTCTGAGGATAGAGATGATAAGATTTCAGGATCTGCAAAGTCCAAAATCTCAACGTTGATGAGTGAGACGTTTTATGATGAGTCGGACCCTGCGTATACTGCAGATAAGGAGAAGGTTCACAAGCAGATGCGTGATGCACTACTTACAGAGCTTGCAGTACATTTGAAGGAAAGACTATTATCCTCTCCTTCAACTGATCGGACTGAGCTTCTGAGAATTCTTGGAGATGATCCTTCTTCGGATAAGACCATTACCGTTGCCCTTCTTATTGAAAAGAAGAGTCGTTTGGGTAGGTTCCCAAAGCTCAAGCATGCACTAGATCATTACGATGAAAGTAATCTGGCAGCAAGTACCGCTCTTCAAAAGCTTGCGGATACACTTAATGAGCATGCCCAGGTACAAGCATCCACTGAGGAACAAATGACGCAGGCAGCAAAGGAGGCGACTGAGGGAGATGATTCTTGGTATGGTAGATCGAAGGAGGGGCTTAAGAAGTTTGCTGCGCAATCAGGTAAGGAGCTTCAGAAAACTTTGGATAATCCATTTGGTATTATTGATAATCCTCTTGCTGGTGCGAGTGTACTTGCTGCGGTTATGCTTCTTTTTCTTCCAAAGGATTCGAATAGTGGTTTTGTGAAACTATTGCGGGGACTTGGCTGGGCTGGTGTTGCTAACCTAGGTCTCAAGGCCCTTTGGCCTGGTATGCGCCATAGTTTGTTTGCACCTGGTGATGCGGCCAAGGGGCTTGGAACAAGAGCCTCTCAGTGGATGCAGTGGCTAGGTGGTGAAGGAAGCATGTCCTCCAGAGAGATGGAGCAATTTGTTCAGTCTGGTGATATGGAGAAGGTTGAGAAAACGCTCAGTTCTCATTTGGACAAAAGAGACTTGCGCTTTATTGCGCTTGCAGCAGATGCAAAACTCAGCAATATCGCCCATGGTTCCTCTGCGGTGAAGGTGGATATGAAAGATATTGAGTTTTTCCCAAATGATCAGGGTCTAGATAAGCTCTATAGCCAGGGAGAAATTGATATGATTGAGGCGACCAAGCGACCTACTAGTGAGCTTGCTGCGGTGTACAAGCGTATGTTTGATATTGTTGAACTTGGTACGGGTCAGCCTAGGGTCAAGAAGGCTCTGCTGGCTCCTCAGAATCAAGCGATGGTACAATACTACCTTCCAGGTAATCCCACGATTACGCAGGCGGTGGTGGATGGTATGTCGCCTACCCTACGGTCGTATTTATTTGTGAAGCTTCGCTACCATGCACAAGGTGGAAAGAATGTGATGCTACAACGATTACAGAACTTCAATACCTCTTCTCTTTCTGCCGTGGATAGACAGCGGTTTCAAAAGGGAGTTGATGAGGCAAAGAATCGATTGAAACCAAATCCAAATCTCAGCGAGATGCTGGATATGGTTGCGAATGATAATGATCCGTTGCTTGATATGAATTGGGCGCTTGAGAAAGTAGAAGGGTAGGCACAGGCCTTTGGCCTGTGAAAGATTAAATCGCTAAAGACTAAAGATTAAATTCTAGAGTATGCTCTATTTAATCTTTAGTCTTTAGTATTTAGTAATTTAATCTTTCGATGCGTAGCATCGTCCTATTCTATGGTGACAAACGGTGTTGCTCCACCTGTCACCTTTGGCATTACGCCGTTCCATTTCTCGATTGCTCGTAGCTGCAAGAGTTCTGGGGTGAGCTCTTGCTTTTGTAGTCTGAGCGCTTCTGCCTCAGCCTTTGCTTGCTCGATTTTTTGCTGTGCCTGTATTTTTACCCGCTCAAGTTCCCACTTCTCACGAAGGGCTTGCTGCTCAGCCGTTTGCTTTTCCTCGATAGCCTTGTCGAATTCTGGAGAGAAGGAAAAGTCCACGATGGATACCTCATCGACCACAATATAGGTCTCGGAAAGTCTACTGTTGAGTATCTCCGTAATCGTATCCTTTACTTCCCTTCTTTTCGTGATTAGTTCTTCTGCCGTAAACTGTGCTGTGGATGCTTTCACGGCCTCTTCGATCGCTGGCTTGATAATCTTTGTCTCATAGTTGAGTCCAATTTCTCGATACAGGTTGTTTACATCTTCTGGATCCGGGAAGAAGTTGATTGCTACTACGGTAGTGACCGATTGTAGGTCTCTTGATGCTGAATTAGAGGAGTACTCTACCTTTTGTGTCTTTACATCCACATTTACAATCCTCTGGATAAATGGCATGCGAAGGTGAATTCCCTCTGCGAGAATATCTTCAGATACTACACCGAGCGTTACTTCTACACCTCGTTCTCCTGGGTTTACAATACGCAGTGAAGCAAAGAGTAGTATGAGAATCAGGGCACCTAGGATGATGCCTCCTGACATGAGAAAATTTTTCATCGAATGGGGGTTATATAGATATACAATACATCTCTATTCCTCTTTGACAAGTATTGCTTCAGACTTGTCTATCTGCTTGATGCTCACTGCTTCCTGTATTAGGGTGTTGATGTACTCTTAACGCCTGTTACGTGTCCCACACTACGCTCTATCGCAAATATCGACCTCAGTGTTTTGATGAGGTACTTGGACAGGAACATGTGACCCAAACCTTGCGTAATAGTTTGAAAAAAGCTCGTGTGACGCACGCATACCTTTTTTCAGGACCGAGAGGGACGGGGAAAACTTCTACTGCCCGCATCCTTGCAAAGGCACTTCTCTGTGAGTCCCCTACGGAGGCTATGGAGGCCTGTGGATCGTGCTCCTCTTGCGTGGATGTGATGCAGGGTGGGCATATCGATTTGATAGAAATCGACGCTGCTTCGCATCGAGGTATCGATGAAATGCGTGCGCTTCGTGAGGGTGTGCAGTTCACTCCTCATCGAGGGAAAAAGAAGGTATATATTATCGATGAGGTGCACATGCTTAGTAAGGATGCCTCCAATGCGCTCCTTAAGACTCTTGAGGAGCCACCTGCGTATGTGCATTTTATGCTCGCAACTACAGAGCTTCATAAAATTTTGGACACGATTGTGAGTCGGTGTCAGGTGTTTCACCTACAACCCGTCTCGGCTGAAATTATCGCTGCGCATGTGCAGGAGGTTGCGAAGAAGGAAGGACTTGATGTGGATGCGCATCGCGGTAAGGAGGTTGCAGGACTAGCTCATGGAGGAATGCGAGATGCACTCTCTTTATTGGAGCAAGTACTTGCGGGTACAGAAGGGCAAGGAGATCCTGCTTCGCTCGATACTTTTGTTGCATGCTTTTTGGATGCGTATGAACAACATGAATCTCTTGAACGCTTGTATGCGGTGCTGGATCAGGTGAAAGCACATGGCCTTGGGCATGATCGTTTTCTCACTGAGCTTCTTTCTCAGGCATTTATACGTCTCCGCGCATCTTTGGCCTCTGGTGCTGGGAATTCGCGTTTAACAGGGTTGCTTCGATTGATTCAAGAGTCTCTACCCGAGGCAAAGTATGCAACTATGCCCCTGCTACCTTTTGAGGTGCGACTTGCTACGGCGGAGCTATCTGATGCACCGACTACCCATGTCAGTACACCTACATCTAAGCAAACAGTTGACCAGTCTCCGCGGAAGCCCACAGTTTTAGATAGTGCGCCCACCACTGCAGAGGTGCGTAAGCCTGCTGCTCTACTGTCTACAAAAGCTCAGGCACAGGCTTCGGATGTGGATGTCAAGCCTGCGGCTGCTACTTCTGAAACCCTTGATAAAGCACCTTTGAAACCTGCTCCTACACCTAAGCCCTCAGTAAAGTCTGAGGAGCCAGCTCCTGAGCGCCCTGCTCCACCGGAGTCAGTTTCACCATCCGTAGAAGATATAGCTTCCTTGTTTGGAGGCTCTGTAGAACCTTAATCCCAGACTATGCCCTACCGCGTTGTATGTATGGGGACGCCAGACTTTGGTGTCCCAAGTTTTGAAGCCTTGATACAAGACCCACGATTTGATGTGGTACTTTTTGTTTCGCAACCTGCTAAGCCACAGGGACGCAAGGGTGAGGTGAAGCCTACGCCAGTCATGGCGCTTGCTGAGCAGTATGCGATTCCTTGCATTACACCTAGTTCCCTCAAGAGTGAAGAAGTCCTGAGCAAGCTAGAAGAGACTCAGGCAGATTTCTTTGTAGTGATTGCCTATGGAAAAATTGTGTCACAGCGCGTACTCGATATGCCAAGCATCGCGGCTATCAATGTTCATGGGTCTCTCTTGCCTAGACATCGAGGGGCATCACCGATACAGGCTTCTTTACTTGCTGGTGATGAAAAGCTTGGAATATCCATCATGCGCATGACTGCTGGCATGGATGAGGGGCCGTTTTACAGTAAGCATTCTATATCCAACGCTACTTCACTTACTGCTGGAGAGGCTTTTGAGCGCTTATCTGCTCTCAGTGCAGAGGTGCTTCCACAGGCACTCTGTGATATTGCAGAGGGTCAGGAGGAAGTGGCTCAGAACGAAGAACTCGCTACGTATTGTGGAAAGCTGCGTAAGGAGGAGGGAGAACTTGATTGGGAGCTTTCTGCCGATGAAATTCTACGAAGATGGCAGGCATATACGCCGTGGCCTAGCGTGTATACGTTCCTCGAAGGAAAACGTGTGAAACTGCTACAGCTCGAGCACTCTGATCGCAAGGGACTACTTCCAGGGCATCTGGAAGAGCATGAAGGAAAACTTTACGTCGGGACTGGCAGCGCTCCGCTCTGCATTGTTCGTCTTCAGAAGGAAGGTGGAAAGGCTATGACTGCTCGGGACTTTTTGGCGGGTCTGCAGATTGCGCCTCACGAGCTAGTGTTTCGCCCTCAATCATCATAACTTGATACTGGGTCCTAAGTCTGCGAAGCCAGGTTTCTTGTCGCTTTGCGTACTTTCTCGCACCTCGCTTAGTGAGCTCTATGGCTTTTTCCAGCGATATCTTCCGTTCGATATATTGAAGGCACTCTCTGTATCCAATACTGCTCATAGACTCGAGATCCTTGGTATATCCTTTGCTTCTTAGCTCGTGCGTTTCTTTGACGATGGATGGCTTCGCATCAAACATGTGTTGATGTCGTTTGTTGATCCTAGTTTTTAGTGTGGATCGATCCCATTCAATAGCAAGTACCTTCGCTTGGTACTGACTTTTTTTCTTCCCCTTTTGTTCTGACTTTGGTCTCCCAGTTACTTCATATATTTCCAAGGCTCTAAGGAGATAGCGTAGGTTGTGCCTTCCCAATGCTTTCGCTTCTGCAGGATCAACTTCTTCTAAGCGTTGGTATACAGCTTCTGTGCCCACCTCTTCTGCCCAGCGTTCTAATTTGCTTCGTATGCCTTGATCTGACTTTGGACCAAAGGACAGGTCGAAGAGAATACTCTCAAGATAAAGGCCTGTTCCCCCTGCTAAGATAGGTAGATTTCCTCTTTCTTTGATAGCTTGTATAGCAGCGTCTGCATGCTTTCTGTAATCAGCCACAGTAAATACTTCGTCTGGATCGCATATGTCAAAGAGATGATGAGGAATATCTCCCATCTCTTCCTTTGTGGCTTTTCCTGTTCCTATATCCATCCCCGTATAGATTTGCCTTGAGTCCATGTTGATAACCTCTCCACCCAGGGCCTTTGCTAGCTCAATACTGAGATGCGTCTTGCCTGAGGCTGTGGGCCCATAGATACAGAGGATTTCCGGACTTTCTTGTTCTACCTTGCTGATGATGCTCGAGAGATAGCTCATTCTTTTGTCTCGAGAAGAACAACCGTTTCGACATGATAGGTTTGAGGGAACATATCTACACCCTGTACCTTTGTAATCTTGTACTTCTTTGCAAGGAACTCTAGATCTCTTGCAAGTGTTGTAGGGTTACACGAGACATAGACGATTTTTCTTGCGCGGAATTTTGGAAGTAATTGCAGCGCCTTTGGGTGCATTCCACCTCGTGGTGGATCGATGATTACCGTATCTGGCCGCTCGAAGAGTAACGAGAATGCGTCCTTTTCTACCTTTCCTGAAATGAATTCAATATTGTGGATATTGTTGAGTTTTGCGTTGGTCTTTGCGTCTTCTACGGCATGGGTGTTTTCCTCGAGAGAAAAGATCTTCTTTGCCTCCTTCGCTAGATACATACCTATGGTTCCGGTTCCAGAGTAGAGGTCGAGTACCACTTCATTGTCTCCGATTTGTGCAAAGTCTTTTACTACATCATAGAGCTTTTCAGCTCCCTTGGTGTTGGTCTGGAAGAAGGAGAAGGCAGAGATCTTGAACATAAAGTTTCCGATCTTATCGATGATGTAGTCTCTACCATGAAGGACATATGTTTCATCTGCCTTGGCCACATCCGCCTTGGAACTATTTACAGACCAAAGTATTGATTCCATCTTGAAGTCCTCCTTTTCTAGAAGCCTAAGCTCATCCACGAGTGGCTCCCAGAACTCTCTTGTATAGTCCTCCGTAGTGTTTGTGATGAGGTGTACCATCACTTCCCCTGTGTGTACTCCATAACGAACAACGAGATGTCTCAATAATCCTTCGTGTGTTCGTACATTATATGCAGGGAGTCCCTTTTTCTGGATGAAGTGTTTGATGGTTTCAACGACTCCTCGCAGACCATCGTGCATTAGCATGCAGTGATCTACGTCGACGATTTTGTAGAAGCTTCCTGAACCATGATAACCTAGGTATCTTCCTTCTTCTTCTACCGCCTTCGTGGATGCCTCCCCTTCAGCTGCTTCAGTAACTTCTACTGCTGCCTTTCTTTTGCTGTGATAGTTTGCCTGATCCGTGTATGGCACTACACCAAAGGAAAGCTCGATTTTGTTCCTGTATCCAAAGCTCTCTGGGCTTGGTATTATTGGTGGAAGCTCTGGCACATTGGTGATTTTACCGATGTGCGTAAGGCTTTCTTGTATAAATTGCTGCTTATATTCCATCTGCTTTTCTATGGCTAGATTCTGCCATTTGCAGCCTCCACACACTCCAAAGTAAGGACATGGAGCAGCTTGTTCGTCTGGTGATGCCTTTAGGGTTTCTAGCTTTCTTGCGTGGCCTACGCCCTTCTTTTTCTTGGTAACAACCACCTTGCACTCTTCTCCTGGTATAGCTTGCTGCACAAAGAGAATACTTTCTCTTTCCTCCTCTTTCACTCTTGCTATTCCTAGGCCCTTATAGGCCATCTTGTTGATTTGTACATCGAATACCTGCCCTACCTTCATGACATCAAATATGAAATATGGGCCTACTATACGGTGGAATTGCGGTTTTGCAACGGGTAAAACTGGTGAGTACTGTTCACTGATCACTCTTCACTGTTCACAGTCATACATTCAAGCAGTGATCTGTGATTAGTGATCAGTGAACAGTTACAATGAATCGTTCTGATAGTGTGTTATTTGTGGATACTTTAGTGGATTTTAGTATTGGTACTATGGTATGAGTGTAGCAGTTACTCTACTCTAATTTGTTCCTCCTATGGCTGATATCGTAGAAGACATCAAGAATCGTCTCGACATCGTAGAAGTGGTGTCGGACTATGTGCAGCTCAAGAAGGCTGGAAGGAACTTCAAGGCACTTTCTCCTTTTAAGAAGGAGCGTACGCCCTCTTTTGTGGTTTCTCCTGATAAGCAGTTGGCTTATTGCTTTTCTACCCAGAAGGGTGGAGACATGATTCAATTTATCATGGACGTGGAAAATGTGGATTTCAAGGCTGCTCTTGCTCATCTTGCTCAGAAGGCAGGTATAGAGTATGAGCCTACAACTGCAAAGGGACCGCAGATACCAAAGGATGTAAAGGAAGGTATGTATTTGGCTCATACGATGGCAACGGAATTTTATGCAAAAGCGCTCGCTCAGGACGCCAAGGCAAAGGCATACGTGGACGGGAGAGCTCTTACGGAAGAGACCATAGCTACCTTTCAATTGGGCTATGCTCCTGCGTCAGGATCTAGTCTATGGAAGCACTTGCAAGCGAGCTTCGGATCTAGACCTGGATTACTCCTTGAGGCTGGTCTCCTTAGTAAGAAGCAAGGGTATTATGATAAGTTTCGAGATAGGATTATTTTCCCTATCCATAATACCATTGGGAATGTGGTCGCTTTTGCTGGGCGTGTACTTGGGGATGGTACGCCGAAGTACCTCAACTCACCTGAGTCACCCATCTACAATAAAAGTGCATTGGTGTATGGACTTCACCTTGCTAAGGAGCATATTCGCAAGGAAGGATGTGTGATTATTGTGGAAGGATATATGGATGTTATCTCTGCGCACCAGGCTGGTATACGGAATATTGTTGCCACCTGTGGTACGGCGCTTACTGCAGATCAGGTCCGGGTGCTCAAGCGCTTTGCACCTGTCATGTATTTTCTCTTTGATGAGGATGAAGCGGGTTGGCAGGCTACACTTCGCAATGGAGAGCTTGCGCTCAAGGAAGAGGTCGAAGTGCAGGTAATTAGTTTGGGTACGGATGCCAAAGATGTGGATGACTTTGTTCAGGAACACTCATTGGAGGAGTTCAAGGAGCGTATGAGTCAAGCGAAGCCACTCTTTGATTATGTCCTGCAGAAATATCAGCAGACTGCCCCGCATACGCCGGATGGGCAGATGCGTGTAGTACGCTTGCTACAACCACTTCTTCATGCAGTACCTAGCCCCCTTAAGAAGCAGCTTTTTATACGGCAATTGGCTCTCGAACTAGGAGTAGAAGACGCGATTTTGGTACAGGAGATGGATAGAAAACCTGCACCAAGGATTCATACGGAAGTGTCTGGCCCGGCTACTAGCTTTACCCCTGAAGCACTTATCCTTGGTGTGTTACTTCAGTATCCTTCTCTGACAGAGGAGGTGCGTGAGGTTGTGTCCTACTTGAGTACGGAGGATCCACTTGTACTTGAGCTACGAGGGTTCATCCTCAGCGAGGTTGACTTTGATGGTGAAATCTCTGAGGAAGTGCTTGCGAGCCTTTCTGAAGATGTAAGAAAGCGTATTGGCCTTCTCACCGTATATGTTTCTGAACATGCTTTTGCAGAGACAGAGGAAGAGGCGAGGAAAATACTGAAGCAAAAACTTAAAGTAGCCTTGATGCAGGAGCAGGCTCGTGTTCTGAGGAAGCTTAAACAAGCTGAGCAGCAAAAGGACTTTCGAGCCTGGAAAGAGCTCTTCGATCGAATGTCTAAAATGCAAGCTTTTTTGAAAGAATAGTATTTACTTTTGCGTAGTATCTTTTAGAATCCACCAGTCAATGTGGTAGTGTATTATACGTGTATCTTGCGATTCTTGATAGCTTCCCATTTACATTGTATAATATACACACTCTTACTCTTTAGCCTTCCCTCTGCATGACAAAGCCTAAAAAGGACACGCAGAAGAAAAAGAAAAACATAGGAAATTTCCACAACGAAAAACTCGATCAATTGCCTGAGGATATGCGGCCATTGATGGAGAAGGCAGTAGAACAAGGATTTATCACCCATCAAGAGCTATCAAAGAAATTGCCTCAAGCAGAGGACAACATCGAGCTGATTGATCAGGTGTATTCATTCTTGCTGGAGATGAATGTGGATGTGATTGATTATAAGGATTCGATTACGATTCAGGAAAAGGAAGAACTCGATAAAAAGAAGATTGAGGAACAGCGCTCCCAGGAGGT
>JAUIFW010000035.1 GCA_030430105.1 bacterium
GGGTAGCGTACGCCACGCTGATTATCGATGATGAACTGCTTTGGTATGATTTTGAGCACTTGCTTGTTTTGCGGGATGGAGATGGCTTGTGCTGTTTCCAGAACACGCTCCACATCAGCGTCGATGATCTCTTCGCCTTGTGTCGCAATAACACCCTTTGCCTCAATGGACTCAAGGTGTGGCCCTCCAATTCCTACAATCACATGGTTTACAGGTTCACCAGCCATACGCTCCGCCTCTTCGAGAGACTGCGTGATGGCATTGATGGTTTCCTCTACGTCAATGATTTGCCCCTTTCGCATACCTCCTCCTGAACTCATACCAACACCGACGATGTTCGGCGTCTTCTTTTCGGAGTCGATGACTCCTATGGCGGTTCTGATTGTGTGGTTTCCCACATCAATACTTGCAATGACGCGTTCTTTCGGCATAGGACTGTTCAAAAGGTAAGTACTACAATGATCAGTATAGAGAGAGGGGGGTCTTTGACAATGATAAAACCAAAAACTGAGCCCTTAATTTGTGTCGAATTTGCGAGCAGATTAGGGAGATCCCTATGAGAAGTCAAGATCCGTGAATACGAAAAGTGAACAATAGGGGGTGAAAAATGTATATTGGCATATCTATTGTATAAAAAATGTATACGCAATACCTCCTTGTGCCTGTTTATAAGCTGTGTATACTTTGTTCATAACTACTTTTATCACCATATGGGTATACAAAAACTACAAGCATTGTTTCATGAGGGCGCAATGAGCGTTCATCTCAAGGCGGGGGAGCCACCATTGGCAAAAACTGGACGGCCTGGGCATTGGTCCCTAGCCCCTTTAGAGGGAAGTGAGGTCATGTCTACAGACAATATTGAGGAGGTACTTGCGACCATAGAACATGCTCTTTCAGAGGAAGGATGCTTTGTGGAGCAGGACTATGGAAATGCAAAGGTGTATCAGCTTCAAAATATCCGGACGGTGGTAACCTTTCCGCCACTCTCTGGCGATGTGGAAATTACCTTGGTTCGGCCCGTGGTACAGCTTTCCTTTGATGAGTATCCGATGGAGGAGAAGCTCAAGGAACGTCTGCTGAAGCGCGCGGAGGGAGTGTTGGTAGCTGGTGCTCCTGGAAATGGAAAGACGACTTTTGCGGAAGCGTTACTTGGTGCGTACTACAAGGAGGGCCGCATTATTAAGACCATCGAGGTGCCACGAGACCTGCGTGTACCTAAGGGTGTGACGCAGTATTCTTTGAGTCACTCTTCGACAAATACGATTCGTGATCTTCTTTTGCTCACCCGTCCTGACTACACATTTTTTGATGAGATTCGAAATCCTGAGGATTTTCATCTCTTTAAGGATCTTCGTCTGACGGGAATTGGAATGGTGGGAGTGATTCATGCGGAGAAGCCTATTGATGCCATTCAGCGCTTTATCGGAAAGATTGAGCTTGGTTTGATTTCTCATGTGATTGATACGGTGGTGTTTATCAAGGAGGGTGGTGTAAAAGCTGTGTACGACCTTAAATATGCAGTAAAGACACCGATTGGTATGAATGATGAAGGGCTTGCTAGGCCGGTGATTATCATTCGTGACTTTTATGAGGAGAAGGAGCTCTTTGAGATCTATACCTTCGGAGATCAGGTGGTTGTGATTGATGTGCAGGAGGTGAAAGCAAATCAGCGAGGGAGTTCACCCCTTCTGGAGCATGGTGTAGCAGGATTGCGAAAGGCACTTGAGAAAATGTTCTCCTTCCCATTTGCTGTAAAGGCTCTCGGGGAGCGGTCTATAGAGATTTCAGTAGAGAAGCCTGATATACCAAAGATTATTGGTAAGGGTGGAAGTCGAATACGTGAACTTGAGCAGGCTTTGGGGGTACATATTGATGTACGAGAGATGGAGGGGCAGGATCCTACGAAGCTTCCAAAACTGAAGCATGAGGTGGTGCAGGGGAAGAAGGGGAAGACAGAAATTGTGCTGCATGAGGATGCTAGAAAGGTGATTTTGTATGTGGATCCAAGACGGCAGTATGAGTACAATGTGCCGAAGTCTGGAAGGATCAAGGTGCAGAAGGGAATGGTGGCGAGTGTGGTGCAGAAAGGGAATTTTCTGTTGTATAAAAAAGCTTAAAGCACCCGCCGAAGGCGGGTGAATGATTAATTTTTAAATTATTAATTAGTAATGATTTAAGAAAGGTTTCTTCTTTAGTATTTAAACTTTAATAATTTAGTATTTCGGCGGCCGAAGGTCGCCGTTTTGTGGTATAATGTATAGATAGAAATAAATACAAACCCATGCGTCTCTTTCGCACCCTATCTACAGCACTTGTCTTTTCCCTTATGGGAGGCATGCTTGTGCTCCAGTCTCATGCTCAAACCACCGTCAAAAATGGTGAATGGGATCTTCAGGCAGATGTAAATATCTTTATACCTGCGGACCACAAAACTATTACGCTTCCTGAAGGGAAACTCGCTCGTGCGTATCATGATTTAGATATTATTGAGTCGGATAGAGTCCTGGTTGGATGTACCTATAACCCTACTACGGAGCAGCTTTCTTGGCAGCATGGTCCATCTAAAACGATACTTCGTGATTTCAACTTCTTTTGGAATAGGGCAGCTGTGGAGACAGGGGACTATATCGTAAAGGTTCGCACAAAAAAGGTAGACCGCATGTCGAGAGGGCCTTTGTATGCTGCTACAGACGCTATGGGTGGAAATGATGGAGTGATTGTTCGTCAAAAGACGAATGTGACGCTTTCTGAACTTCCGAAAAACGTGGAGGCTATCGTGTATATTGCACCTGTATGGGAGCTTTCTGACGATGATGGGCCAGGTTGGAATCAATGGAAGTATGGCGTGGCAGTGCGTCCGTATGAGTGTATTATCAACCGTGGCAGTAATATCCCAGGTGTTGATTATGACAATACTGTGCTTGAGGATAAATCTTTTACTCCTCTGCCAGTTCAAAATCTGACAGTGTATAAGCAGCCTGTATTGGGAGATAATGATTATGTGCTTTCTTGGGATGCAGCTTCAAAGTCAGGGTTACTTGGCTACTTGGTGAAGACCTACAATCAGGATACGACTACCAATGCGTTTACGAAGCTGTATCGTACTGACTATATCGAAGCGATGAAGGGTACTGGTCATAGGGTGTATATACCGTTGCAGGTGGATCAGATTAGCTATAAAGAACGGCATAATTTTGTAGTACACGCCGTGTATTTTTCTCCTGCGATGTCTAGTGGAAGAGTGTACTCACCAATTCGAGAGGCATGTTATCCTACTGGTGGATGTGGTGAAGGTTCTACCGCATCTACTCCTTCCGACTTTGTTGGCACTCCTTCTTCCGTTTCTATCGACAATGTTACGGTTACGTCCTCTTCCTTTTCAGTAACCGTATCTGGGACTCCACCTACATCTGGTTCTTGTTCTCAGTTTGTGGCTGAGTTGTATGAAAGGAAGGATGGGAAATTCTTGCCGGTCCAGACAAAGAAAGGATCTGTAAGCTCATCTTTTACATTTAGTGGAACGACGGTAAATGAACGGCACCACGTCAGATTGTCTTGTGAGGTTGATGGAGAGAAAGGAAAGGCTGCAGTAGAGCAGTTTAACGCAAATTATGGGGGGAGCTCTAGTGGGAGCGCGACAGCTTCTGATACTCCTAAGGATTTATCATGTGCTTTTGAGCGAGATAATGGGACGGAGGCTGTGTACAAGTGTACATGGGATTTTGATGGGGCTATAAACCTTTGGTATTGGAGAAATGGTGAGGCGTTCTCATTAAAAAATGTAACTGCGAATAGCGCTATTTTGAGTCTTGCGAAGGGTATTAATTACAATGTACAGGTACACAATGTGCTTGCGGTAGCAAATGGAGATCAGACGAAAAAGGCTTCTACCTGGATTGATCTAAGGGACTCAGCAAAAGCTTCACTTGCTGCGCCGAGTGGATTTTACGTACGGAATATAGAAAAAACAGAGGTAGATGTTGTATGGGATAGTGTAACTGGTGCGAGTTCCTATGAGATAGAACTAAAGCCTTCAGCAAATGGAACGTCTTCGTTTAAGACTTCCAATCTTTCTTATCCGCTGAAAAACTTGAAGCCAGGCACAGCATATTCCACGCGTATTCGCTCGCTGACCTCCAATGGTGCGGCTGGGGACTGGTCTAGTGCAAAGAGTTTTACTACGGATGAGGATGTGCCTCCTGCTATGCCTTCTGGCTTGAGAATTAAGAGTGGAACTGGCTATGTGGCTCCCAATGAGGTTTCGGAAACGGTAATTTCTGCTACTTTGGATTTTATCTCAAATTTTCCTACGGAGATACACTTGGAATGGAACAAGGTATCAGATGCTGAGTTTTATAACTTGTATTACTCGGGGTCTGTAATCGAGCGTATTACATCTACAGAATACGTTTTAAAGAACCTCAAACCCTCTTCGGCATATGGTATTTCTCTCGTAGCTTTCGGTGATACAGGTAAAGCTTCAGAACGAACCCAGTGGCTGGCAGTTCAGACGAAAGTAGAAGGTCAGACTGGTCCAGTACTAACAGGTGTGGATGCGGACCTAAAGGTCACTAACATTACTCCAACGACAGCTAAATTAACATGGAAGGCCGAACCATCTAAAAGGACTTTCCCTTATCCAACAGGTGAACTTGAATTGAGAAATTACAGGATATACCTTAATGGAAATACATGGAAAAATGTTTCTTCCTCTGAGACCACCCATATTCTTACGGGTCTTTCTCCAGATACGGAATATGAGGTTGAGGCTCGTCCAGAGTATCAAGAACGATGTACTCAATGTGGCAGTGGATGGAAGGGGGAACTTGTAACGCCAGAGGATACTGGCTCCATTACTTTTTCTACCGTTGATGGAGAGGTTTCAAAAACCTATGATTTGGATTTCTCATCCATCAATACCTTTTATGATTTGTCAAATAGTGGTGGACCAGGATGTCGAGCTGTACTTGACAATATGTATCGCCTTCAAACAGATCAAGGAGACATCATGTTGCACAAGGACGATATGACTTTGCAAACAGCAACAATCAATGGAGAGGCGCAGAGTTATTATGATATTGATGTTGTTCTCCCAGAATTTACAACTGTTTTGAATTTGGCATTAGATAGCACAAAGGTTATTGATCAAAATAAAAATATGGTTCTATATAGGTTCCCACTTGCTTCGAATGTGGATTGGGAATCTCCAATTGAATATTGTAGCGGTGTATCTGTGGGTAGTGGACTTAAATGTGTTACTCCACTTAGTAAGTCTGTTGGAACTACTAGGTATTATTTAGCTACTTTAGAGGGGGGGCTAGATCCAGGAGAGACCTTTGCTGAGGATATGCTACTTTGCGATTGGCCTATTCAGATTGATGTTACGATGCCAGAGCAGACTGACCAAGAGTCTCCTGAGCTTGAGGTGATATCTTTTTCATCAATACCTTTTGAGAATTCAAATGGTGATGCTTTTGTTGAGGGATATTGGCCTTACTCAAACGGGGCATTGGAACTTCTTATCGTAGATGAATCAGCAGTTAGTTGCTCTTGGAAGCTCGATGGAGAAGGTTTGGATAGTTCATCGGACTGTAATGTAGGGGAGTATACGCAAAACTTTACCTTTGAGGGGCTTGAGCCTGGAGAGCATACCATTTCGCTGCAGGTTACTGATGAACATGGGCACCCTTCAGAGGAGGAATTGACCTTTACTTATCATCCATTTGTGCCCACTGCTGCTTTTGTTGGAGGGGAGTATGAGGAGGAGACAAACTCCTACGAGGGGTTTGAAATAGTTTGTTCCTCAGAAGATACTGAGTGTACAGAGTATGCGATGCTTGCGCTTCCTGGATCCTTTAGCGGTACTTGTTCTGACTATGATGCTGAAGGGCTCTCGTATGTTTGGACTGTACTTGATGACAGCAGCTTGCCTTCGCTTTCATCTGATTTGGCTGGAGAAGGGTATACGGTGACGCTTTGTGGTCGCGTGAAGAATACTGCTGGGCGTACATTTTACTCAGCTCCGCAGGTCCTCACCTTTGAGATATTGTCTTCAGATGATGAGCTGCGTGAAGCATTTACGGCTATGAATATCCAGACGACGGAAGAATCTATTACGTGGACTTTTACGCTTGCTATTGCTGAGGCTCTCACGGGTTTCGACCTCTGGGTGATCAACGAAGAGACAGGTGGACGGGTGCAAATGCTTCCTGAACTTGTAGAGGATACTTCTTATAGGGTTGTGCTGGAGGCTACAGATTTGAACCTTATTTCCGGCAATACTTATGCTCTTGAGGTGGATTTGAAAACAATTGCCAATCAGCGCTTAATGGGTGTGCTTCCTCATTCGAAGGCGAAATATGGATTCCTCTTTTGTTCTCCTATGCTTGAGGCTATAGATGTGCCACTTGAACTTATTCCTGAAGAGCAGACCACCATGGATGTGATGCTTGAAGGAGAGGGGCTACAGATCCTTGCCGAAGCTATGCCAATTGGGCAGAACTTGTACTTCATTGATATCCTTACCTTTGGTAAGGACATGGAAACAGGGCAGTCTGTTTCTCAACTTCCTGCAGGAGATTACACGGTTTCACTTGTGCTTGGAGATGTCGCGATTCCTCTCGATACTACGGTGATCCCATACTACTGTAGTGCTGATGCAGATCTCAATGGAGACCTTAAGGGGGGAGGGCTTATGGACTTTCTTCTCTTCTCTGAAGCTGAAAAGGATGGAAAATATGAAGAATTAGCGGAGAAATTTTCTGTGGATAAGAGTTTGATTAAGGCAAAAATTTTGCAGCGGCTACAGCAAAATCCTGCATTCTTCTTCCAGTACTAAACCATACAAAAAAAGAAACACTTATAAGACACCATGACAAACACACGATTCAAATACCTCAGCGGACTCATCGTCGCCACACTCGGAGCTTTAGCGCTTGGTGGGGGCTTCTTGGCTTCCAATTTGCTGGAAGCTACGGGGACAAAAGGAATATCGCTTTCGGTGGAAGGAACTCCTTTCGGTGCCGCGATTTCGCAAGAGGGTGCGGCTCTAACGGTGTCCTTGGCTAGTGTTCCTCCTACGGGCGCGGATGCGGATGTGATGGGAGGGCGACTTGTGTATGACCCTGCTAAGCTTTCTCTTGATCATGACGGTGCGGTCGTAGCCACTAACGCCACGCTTGTGTCTGATATCTCAGGTGTGCAGACGGATGCGTCTGGAGATGAGACAGGGGCGTATATTTTCCTTGTCACCAAGACAGAGGCATTTGTAGAGGATGAGGAGGTGCTTACCTTTACCTTTGAACCTGTGGTGGACGAGGGGACTGCGGAAGTGGGTGTGGATATCCTCCGTTTCCAGGATAGTTCTGACCTTTCTGCGGGAGCGAGTGTGTTCTTTGCACAGAAGGATGAGGACGGAGTGTCCTATGATCCACTTACACTTACATGGGATCTTGCTGAATCCGCTCCGGATGAGACGCTTCCAGAAATCACTATCACGTCACCACTCGCAGGAGCTTCGTATGGAGCACTTGCTGCGCTAGAGGGGACGGCGATGGATGATACAGAAGTGACAAGTCTTACGTACTCGCTGAAGCAAGGCGAGAAGTTCTTGGCTTCTGCTGGAGGAGACTTCGTGAGTGATACGGAGGTGGCCATTCCACTTACCCTTACGGATGATGCATGGAAGATTGAGCGAGAGCTAGCAAATGCGGAGTATGTACTTCGTCTTATTGCAAAGGATGCGGCTGATAATACGCAGGATACAACACTTGGGTTCAAGGTGGGCCCTCAGGAGCCGCTTGTGATTACTCCAGTGGATGGAAAGGACTCGAAACTACTTCGTATCTATGGAGAGGTGGATCCTACGGAAGGTGGATCTGCTGAGGTCAAGTACTCACTCAAGAGCAAGAAGACTGACAAGTACTTTGATGGTACGGCCTTTACCCTTGATGAGGAGCAGAGGAACCCGGTTACCCTAACGGATAACACTTGGGAGGTAGCTGATATGGATATTGCTCTTCCTGTGGATGAGGAATTTACCCTTACAACGTATCTGACAGAGGCAAGCTGGGTGTCGCATGGCGCAGAGGTGGTCCTTGAAAATGTTGGACCTACTATAGAGCTTGAGCTTCCGGAGGAGGATGCTTCCTATGTGGATACGGTGACGATCAAGGGTGCTTTCAAGGACCCAGATGGCGTGAAGTCTGCGCAATATAGTCTGAAGAGCGGGAATAAGTATTACAACTTTGCTGAAGCGGAGGCCGACCGAGCCTTTGATGAAACGAGTCAGGCTTGGTATATCATGTGGACACTAGGTGATGCACCGTATGATACGGAGAAAACCTTTGAGTTTACCCATAGCTTTGCTCCGGGTGAGTATGAGCTCATGATTTCTACCGTAGATGCACATGAGGATCTCAAGACTACGACAAAGACTATTGGCTTTACGATTACTGATGAGCCTACGCATACTATTGATCTAGACGATAAGGGGTTGGTGCGTTCTGTGCACGGATCCTTTGTGCCAGATGCTGATGCTGCTTCTGTGACTGTGCAGTACAGTTTGAAGGACAATGCTTCAGGGAAGTGGTTTGATGGGACAGCCTTTACCAAGGATGAGGAGGAGAAGCTAGATGGCACACTGGATCAGGGGCTCAATTGGAAGGCTGATATCGGGTATATGCTTCCTGCGGATGAGACGCTACTTCTCACTATCTATGTGGAGGGTGGTACCCATTATGCGGCCTGGGCTGATGTGCTAGAGGATGGGAATGCGCCTCAGGTGATTATTGCTACGCCTGGGCACAATACTTCTATGGAGACGCTTACAAAGATTGCGGGGCTTGCGGTGGATGCCAAGAGCGCTATCACAACGCTAGAGTTTTCTCTTCAGAAGGGAGCGAGTTACTTGAATGAGGCTGGTAGCTTTGCAAGCTCTACGGAGCTGCGTTTCCCTCTTTCCCTTGATGGTAGTGTGTGGGAAAAGCTTGCGGACCTATCGGATGAGGATACCTATGTACTTCGCGTGTTTGCGGAGGATGCGTTTGGTAATACTGCGATTGCGAGATCTCGCTTTACGATTGAGGAGCAGCAGGTGGTGGATCCAAGTGATCCGAGTAAGTACTTTATCAATCCAGATGTATATGTGGATCGATCGCCGCTTAGTTGTGAGCCTGCGGATGCCTTTGTTGATACACTAGGGCACTGGGGGCAATCACATATTGAGCGAGCTCGTTTGCGATGTATGATTGGTGGTAAATCATCAGGGATTTTTGCCCCAAATGCTGCGGTAACCCGTGCAGAGCTTACCAAGATTGTAATTGATGGGTTTAGGCTCAAGAAGAGGGCAGAGGCTCAGGCACCACAATTCAATGATGTATTTGTGAATGCTTGGTACTACGAGCCCGTAGCTGTGGCGCGGCTTGCTGCGATTATTGATGGGTATACGGATGGAAGCTTCCGTCCTAATGCGCAGATCAATCGTGCGGAGGCGCTCAAGATTATGACAGAGGCCGCTGTGGCGGTGGATGCTCTTGATGGATCGATTCGGGATAACTTTGAGCAGTGGAAAGCGACCTTCCCAAGCTATACCTATGTGACCTTTGAGGATGTG
>JAUIFW010000036.1 GCA_030430105.1 bacterium
TCCTTGGCATGACTACCGCCTTTGACCAGGAAGGTGAAAACATTGGGTTTGCCATTCCTACCCCCATGATTCGCTCAAGCTGGGAAACCTACACCAAATTTGGCCGGCTCACCAAGCCATACCTTGGTATACGATATACTATGATAGACCCTGAGTATATGGAGGAGCATTCTCTCGATGTAGCTCGAGGTGCTCATATAACCTCTTTTTCTGCGGAGCACCCTGCAGTCATTCCAGGAAGCCCTGCCGAAAAAGCTGGCCTGCAAGCTGGAGACGTTATCACCTATGTGGGAGACTACAAGGTAGGGGTCGATGGCCCACTTCTTGGGCTACTCAGCTACTATAGAGCTGATGATACCGTGAAACTCGGCGTTCTACGTGATGGAAGAAACCTCACACTCTACGTAAGTCCTCAGCAGAAATAATAAGCATAAAGAAAAGGCCCACCAATCGATGAGCCTTTTTTATTTGTTTCATGCAGCTAAGTGCAGGGCAAGTATGCGACTTGCCTTTCCTTGTGGTAAACACTCCAAAAGCAGAAGAATAAGACGTCCAAGTCCAATTCTGCAGGCTTTTTTTATGAGCGTATTATTATAGAGACTTAGCGCTTCAAGAATCCTCATGTGTCTCTCAATCAAGTCGATCACTCTTGGTTTCTGCTCTTCCTTTTGAAGTAGCTCAAAATAATCTCGTGAGATATCCTTCACAGTCACAAGGTCTGTCGAAATTACTTGGCCAACAACCTTATCACTAAGTCGCTCTTTATTGCAGATCAATTTCTTAATCCGCTTTTCCATGGAGCGCAGTGTTTGTTCCATGGATGCTACAGCCAACTCTACCACATATGGGTTTGGTAGTGTTTCTACACAAAGCATAGATGTGCACCCCGAGGTAGTTACATCCTCATGAAGGTGATATATAGCAGGACTTCCCTTCGCCCACTCTTCAGCAAAACCCTTCATAAGCTTGAGCATCCAAGCGTTCTTACCCCCCTCTTTAAACGAAGCAGCTGCCACCGACTTCAATAAACCTTCTTCAGCGTGAGCATATATCTCTACTGGCGACATGTCAGCAATATCTATAGCAACTTGAGTATTCATACTAATACCCCTTTCTTTTTTATTATCCCCTTTGTATCGATATTTTCCCACTTGTCAAATTTCTACCTCAAAAACAAAAGAGACCATCGAGGTGGTCTCTTTTCAATCTATGTACAGAAATGTATTATTTCACTAATTCTTTGAGTGTGTACACCGCTCGACCTACACGTACAAACTTTGGATTATTTTGGAGATTTAGACTAATGGTTCCGACCTTAATCTTTCGCTGATCCATCACCTTCGCCACGATCTCTTTCTTGGTCATAGGCTCTCCGTGCTTCTTCAAGATAGACTCAATCACGTCTGCTACCGTACCTGACTCATATCCCCACTCCTTGAGTGCATACAGCCCACGTCCGATAAGGACAAACTTATCATACCTGATAAGCTCATTGTGCACCGCCTGCGTCGTTACCATCTTCTTATCGAATTTTGCTTCGATAATGCTGTTGGCGATATCTACGAAATGCAATGGCTTTGCAGCTTTCTTAAGAACAATGTATGCCTTGTCTCGGATACTCTTTGGATTGATATGTCTCCACGAAGCGAGTCCCCAACCCTCCTCTGTCTTCTTGAGCCGAACATCTACCTCGAGGATAGATCCAATCAGAGACGGCGTAAGATTCTCATACTTGAGAGAAAGCTTATTCATAATCTTTGCCACGAGGGACTCCTCGGACATCACGTCTCCCTTAGTCTTGAGGTTCTTGTGTGCCTCATCGAGGATATCAAGAATCTCCTGCCTTGAAATAGATCCAAGGTACCAAAATACCTGGAAGATGCTTGTCTTATCCTGCTTCACAATCCCCTCATCTATACGCATTGAAAGCTTGATAATACTCTTATCAAAGTCAGTTGGCTCCTCGAGCCGCGCATAAATGTAACTCACCAATTTGTCCTCAAGCAGCACTCCTCCTGCTCCCTGCAAGATAGCCTTACCAAGCTGATTGATATCAGCAAGCTTTGTGTTGGACACATTTCTTCGCAGCTTATTCACTGCTATATTTTCAATCTGTCTAACGCGCTCTCGCGTCACGTTGAACTTCTTACCAATGCTTTCTAGCGTCTTCTTTGGCCCATTGTCCAAGCTAAAGCGTCCTACCAAAATCTCCTTTTCCTTTGGAGTAAGCACCATAAAGAGGTCCTCTAATACCTCTGGCAAATTCACCTGTATCTTATCGAGCATTTCCTGCATAAGGGTGCAAGTAGAAAAATAAATAATGGTACAAGACCATTCTCTGGCGCCCGGAGATAGGTCTGTTATTCGTAGTTTAATGTACTGGCGTGTTTACACATTGTCAACATAATATGTTGTCATATTTTCAAATACCTTGTTTCACCGCTTTTCTCCTTGCTTTACCGGCATTTTTTACATAGTATATTAGTACTAATTTTTAGGGGTTTTACCTTACCTAATATTGTATAATATATGTTTGAACTTATTGATTCACACGCCCATTTGTACTTTCCTAAGCTTTATGCAAGGCTACAGGAAATTTTGACATCTGCAAAGGAAAAAGGTGTGCATCAAATTGTCAGTATTTCAGCAGATCGCGACAAAATCGCAGAAAACCTCTCGCTTGTAAAAGAGTACTCTAGCGATTCTCTTCCCATCTTTGCGACCCTTGGCGTCCATCCAGACCACTTCAATGACCCTGAAGCAAGCACCTGGGAAGAAGAAGTTTCCACCATTGAACAGGAACTACGCACCTACTACGCAGCATCTACCCTCTACATCAAGGCTATGGGTGAAACTGGCCTCGATTATTATCGTACCTTTCATAGGGATGCGCAAAGGGCCCTATTTCTCCTCCACATCACTCTCGCCGCCGAGTGGGACCTTCCTCTCGTTATTCATATTCGAGATGCCTTTGACGATTTTTTTACCCTCCTCGAAGAGTTTCCTCAACTTAGAGGTGTGGTGCATTGCTTCACAGGTACACCGAAGCAAGCGGAAAAGATCCTTTCTTATCCTAATATGCTCCTTTCCTATACTGGCATTGCCTCGTTTTCCAATGCTAAGGAGGTGCAGGATAGTGTCAGAATTACCCCAGTTGATCGCATGATGATTGAGACGGATAGCCCATTCCTTGCACCAGTACCCTTTCGAGGAAAGGTAAACGAACCTGCCTATGTGCTGCATGTGGCTGAGGCTATAGCATCCCTAAAGGAACTCTCGCTAGAGGCGGTAGCTGAGCACACAACAAAAAATGCCAAAGCATTCTTTGGCATCTAGCTCCGGCTCCGCGTCTAAGACTCTAGCTTGAAGACGGTCTTCTTACAGTCACATTCTCCGAGCATATACCTACCACACACAAAGTGCTCCTTCCCTTCGAAGAGCACTTTTTGAAGTGGCTCATCGTAGGAGGAAACCTCTTTCCCTACACATACCTCTACCTGAATACATGCATTAATTTCCCCTAGAAAGGTCTCCACATCAGCCTCTTCACCATAGTGCCCCCTATACCCATCAGCGAGGGTTTCCTGGGTTGCGGCACCACATCCAAAACATTGAATACCGTGATTAAAGAGCACATCTACCACCTCTGGATGGTTATCAATCACGTCTGCGATAATCATATCGCCTGTAATGGTTGGTCTTTTCATGACTTAACGGAAAAATCTACTATTTGCATTAAAGATAGCCCCCTTGCTTCCCCCCTTACTCATTACCTTCGCAACATTGTAAAGCGCAAGAGAACTGAGAAGAATGAGCCCTCCCATTCCTATAAGCACGGTTGCTACGATAGGCACAAGGAGACTTGGGTCACTGAGTACGTTTACACCTAGCACAATCAATCCAAGCCCAATGAGACTAACAAGAAGGAGGAGGTTCTTCATGATTACATTTCAATAAATATTGGAAGGACCACAGGGGTCTTATCGTACTTACGTACGATCTTTCTACCGATGATATGCCGAAGCTTACCTACAAGCTCCTTTTGCTTCATCTGCCCATCTCGAGCCTCAAGGAGCTTCTCATACTCTCTTCGCACTATTTTGGAAAGCTCTTTGTTCCACTCTTGCGATGTATGACGGAAGGTAAACCCTCTCGTAATAATCTTTGGATTACTGAGAAGTTTTCTCTTTGCTTTATCAACCTTGAGGGTAGCAACGATGATACCATTCTCCTTCAAGATATTTCTGTCAGAAAATACTGGATCATCGATCTCCCCTTCAATCCCATTTTCTACCACAATATCAGTGAGAGAAACCGCATTTGCAATGATACGTACCTCTTTCTTATAGATTTCTAGTGCATCACCATTCTCCACCATATGTGTGCGCTCCTTTGGCACTCCCATTTCCTGCGCAAGCTCCGCGTGGCGGTAGCGCATGAAGTACTCACCATGCAGTGGCATAGTATGCACAGGCTGCATAAAGGAATGAAATAACTTCAGATCCTCTGAATATGCATGTCCCGATCCATGTAGCTTCAAATCACTATTGAGCTTGAAGAGAACCTTTCCACCCTTACGCATAATGGCATTTACCACAGTCAGGAAGCTATTGCTTCCCCCAGGGATCATACGAGCAGAATGCACCACCGTGTCCCCTTCCTTGATGGAAAGCACTGGATGGGTACCCATCGCAATCCTGGTCAGACCTGCGTTTGGCTCACCCTGCGTTCCTGTCGTAAGTACAACAACTTGCTCATCCGGCACACGATTCATGTGCTTTGACACTTGCCGCACATCTCCTTCATTGAATTTGATATGTCCCAAGTCACTCGCTAGCTGCGAGTTGTTGAGCATACTTCGCCCGTTGAGATATACTTTTCTATTGTACTTCTTCGCAAGATCAATGATTCCCTGCACACGCTCTACCAGTGTAGAGAACGTAGTCACAAAGATTCGACCGTGAGCATTCTTGAACACCTCTTCCATATTTTCCATCACTTTGTGTTCTGGATACACATGTCCAGGCACTACTGAGTTGGTACTATCTGCCATCAATAGATCTACTCCTCTTTTTCCAATTTCCTTCATTTTCTGAATGTATGGAGCGCCATTTTCTACATCCTGGAGGTTCATTCTGAAGTCTCCTGTATGTACGATATTTGCTCCTGGAGTCTGGATATAGAGTCCATAACAATCTGGAAGGGAATGATCCTGCTTGAATGGCTCCACTTTGAACTTCCCAGCATTGATCGTGTGCCCCTCTCCATACTTGTGAATCTTGGGCTTCACCTTGTTCCACATTTTCGCTTCCTCGAACTGTTTCTTCATGATCCCAATCGCCATGTGTGGCGCATAGATCTCCGGAAACCCTAGCTCTTCAATGGCGTATGGCAAAGCACCAATATGGTCAAAATGGCCATGCGTGATGATAATCGCCTTGAGCTTCTTTCGGTTTTGAACCGCATAGCTCACATCTGGAAGGATATAGCTAGATCCAGGCAAGTCATCTCCACTAAAGAGTACTCCTAGATCAACCATGATCATATCCTTGTCGTACTCGAGCACCATGGAATTTCCTCCTACTTCCTCGAGACCACCGATAGGAATAACACGAAGCGGTTCCCACTTTTTTCCACCAAACCACCCTCTCGTCTTCTTATACGCCTTGGTTTCATCAATAGGCTTTGTACGCTTTGCGTACATGTTGTCCACGTAGGTATCCACTTTTTTTTGTGCATCCTTGCGATCTCGGCCACCACCTCGTCCTGAATTGCCTCTCCCCTGAGAGGACCGTCCTCCTGGCTTTGAGCCAGTTCTTTCTGGACGCTTTCCACTCCAGTTTCGCTTACCAGATTTAGGTGGCTTGGGGTGTACCTCTCCGAAGGAGTTTTGCCCCTCGCCCTTTGACTTCTCTCGAAGTCGCTTCTCCTCTAATTCTTCTGGAGTATGTTGTGTTCGCCTCAAATCGAGGCTTTTTTGCTTTCGTGCATTATTGTCTCGGGGCGCACGACTCCCCTGAAAATCCTTATTCATAAGGCCTAATTGTTACCTTCGTCTGCGTAATTCCTGGTCTAGCGAGGGGTTGTTGAACGTACATTTCCCGTTCATCAAAGCCTCATACCGTGCGGATAGCACACGAAGAAAAATATATGTACACTCAAATTGTACGATAGAAATTCACTTTTTGCAAGGTTTCCTGGGATATCCCTACATCACAAGCTCGGATTGCTTGGAGGATTCAACGATATCCTGCTTTCCACGACGTATATCCCTGTCCGATGGAGAGAGGTCACTCCAGAGCTTCACCATAGGAAAGGTACTTGCTACATGCTTATGCATCGCATGGGCAACCGTTCGCAGTGTAGGATGCACTGTTTTCCCTGCCCGTAGCTCTATGGTGTATACCGCTGCATGAAGTGGATACGTTACTCTAGTCACAACATTGTACCCCATAGGGATAAAATACTGCTTCTCTAACTCCGAGCAATCCAAGGCATCCACTGCGTTCTTTTGCTCCTCAAGCAGCTTTTCCGCCCGCTCTCTTACTGCCTGTGGAAGCTGTTCCAGATACCAGGTATGAAATCCATGTCGCTCCGTAAGAAGTGGCATACGACATACACCATTTCGATGCCTCTGGATATCTCGGAAGGACCCAAAGTCAATGACAGCAGTAAATTGCACATTCCCCTCCTCACGAAGAAACTGAGGAAGCGGTGTGTACTTTGGCCTATCAGCAAAGACCTTCTCATAGGCAGAAAGTGCCTCTGGATCAATTGATGTGGAGAAATCTACCACTCCAGACGTCGGCGCATCAAGATCCACGTAGGTATAGGCATTTGTAATACTTTGTGCGTACTCCACCTGCTCTGGAGTTTCCTTGAAACAAAAGCTTGTAGGGTACTTCTCCGTGAGACTATCAAAGATATTTTTTGCCACATCACGCACCTCCTGAAGAGGATGTCGCATAAGCCAATACAGTTTGTCCCAAGCCTGGCGCAAGTTTGTGTGCCAGCTTAGCTGAGTCGTACAGCCCGCAGGAAGAAAGCCACGAAGTACATCAAAGGACCACGCCGCGACAGCTCGCTCATAGACACTACTCTTTTCAGTCTCCTTGAGAGGATACAGCTCTTTCATATGCTCCTGCACCTCTTCCATGGAGTCCCTATAAAACTCTATCCATTTGTTCATGATGCTACTTGATGCCCCATCACCAACTGGATCTTCTATACGCTGCTCTGCCATATCGATATACCGAGAGCTCGTTTCCTGACCTGAGTATAGTGGCCAATCCTGAATAGCCTTTGCACAAAGCATGCTTACCCCCTCGATGAAAATGGTGACGGAGCCACAATCCGCAATACTCTTATGCCCATATCCCACGTAGTATCGCTCCATGAATTTGCCTGAGCCACTTTTCCGCACTCGATCCACATGCTCTGTCACCGACGCATTACTTCGAGAGTACAGCGCCTGCATCATTGCTGTATCCTCAGGTGAAAACTCATCATATACATGAATCTGGAACGGGCTCATAGGATTGGGCTAAGGGTAGGTGACTTCACAGTATCAACTCCTCACCCTCCTGGGAAGTGAACAATTTGTATACAAAGTGTAGCTACTGAAACACCTCCCGCTTGTACAATTTGTGTGCTGCCGGCCCCCTCGTATTATACTTTTCCATCGCCTTTGTCAGGATCTGCAGCTCTACATATCTTCTTCCCAGATGCATCGTTGCATGGAGGGCTCTATACCCATTTTCTTTGGGGGCTTTTATATAGTCCTTTTTCTTCATAATATCGATCCTCCAGGTCTTTTGAATGCTCTCTAAAATCTCATAGCAATCCTCCTTGTGCTTCGTAATAATCCGAAAACCCAAGAGATCTCCCACATCTTTGTATGCTAACTTCTTCCACTGCATTTTCTTGTAGAGGCTATATAGGGACTTTACTCTAGAGTCGACATGTGCCTTCTTCCCGCAGCTTGCGACACGCATACAAAGCGCATCGTGAATATGTCTTCTCAAGAGCTCCATCTCAGGTAGCTGCGGAATCAGCTCTCTTGAAAACTCCTCATACACTTCCGGATACACATGTGCGAAGAAGGTATCTTCAAACTCTTTTCGAAGCTCTTGATATCCGTAATTGTTGAGCAGCTTTAGGCTTTGCTCCAATGAGCCTTGCAAAAGGTCACATACCCCCATACCCTTGTGACTTTCGATCTCTCCCTTGCGTAATAACAGATGTAGCACCAGCGCATGTTCAAAGCACTCTGCCTGTTCCTCTGTGGGCTCTTGTTCTATACCCTTTGCAAGTTCGTACATGTAAGAGAGAAGCATGCGCTGCTTCGTAGATCTCCGTTCTGGCGCTCCAAAAATGAGAGTTTTTGCCGCCCTCCTATGCGCCCTGTTTCCTACCCTCATACAAAACTCCTTGTAGACCTCTCTTTGCAATAAAGGAAATCTTCCCAAGGCGTTTGGGCTAGACTGGAAGCATTGAGTACACTCCATAGATGGTGGTTTACACCTCTACTATAGCTTTGTTCCAGCCTGATCTCAAGGACTGACAACGATCCTACATTTTTTATTGACGGCCCACATCCTGCTGAATATGATGCATGTGCGTTTTTGACGCGATTGACCAAAGGCCACCTTAGCTCAATTGGTAGAGCAACCGCCTTGTAAGCGGTAGGTTATCGGTTCGATTCCGATAGGTGGCTCCAGGGCAGATACCAAAGCGGTCAACTGGGGCGGACTGTAAATCCGCTGGCGTACGCCTTCGGGGGTTCGAATCCCTCTCTGCCCACCAATGCATCCGCTTTCGCGGCTGAAGATATCAGATTACAGATATCAGTTTTCAAATATCAAAGATTTCTTTGCTTGCGAGGTGGAGGCGCCCACGCGAGGTGACCGAAGCCCGGCGCAGAATATGGAACTTGAATTGTAGAGCTGAGACCGGTCTCAGTTTTTTTAACAAGTATTTTACACTGCATACAAAAAAAGAGGCCAAACAATGACCTCTGATTCTTTTGTCGTTACCCTTTCTTTTGAGTCACCATATCCGAAGCATGCTCAAGCATCTCCGCGAGGTCATGAAAAATCGGAACCTGGTGTTTTTTTGCATAGTATTTCATATACCCCATCCGCTCAGCGTGATCCGGGTACCCTAATAGCACTTTCCCTGAGCTCTCCCAGCGTCCCCACTCGATATTGGTGGTCAAACCATGCATGTTTTTCAGGTTTCTTGGAACCCAGAATAGTATGAGGTCTGCTTCTTTTAGGCACTTATGTTCCCAATCAATATGCTCGTCTCCGTAGTCTACGGCATCGTCGACAATCTCATATTCAGGCACAAATACGTTGCCTTTAAATCCATGGTTCTGAAGCATTTTCAATGCCTTCCCCTACCGTGCCCATTTGCAAATTAGTTGCTAAGTCAATGATGGTTTTAATTATTGCCTGATGATTATTGTGTTCATGGATATTGTTAATAAAAGAGCGGTCAATTTTTAACACATCGAGTGGAAATCTATGCAAATAACTTAAAC
>JAUIFW010000037.1 GCA_030430105.1 bacterium
AATCCAAAGGCGGTGCTCGGAGCGATAAGTAATGCGAAAAATGAGCTTATCCCACATCAGGAGTACACCGGAGATGGTGCCTTTGGGAAGCTTGTGCAAGAACTCTACCCTATCTATCAGCGAGCGCTGCATAGTGCAGGGGCATTAGATTTCGATGATATTATAATGAAGATGGTGGAGCTATTTCAGCAGCATCCACAGATTCTTGAACGCTATCAGGAGCAGTTTCAGTATATTTGCGTTGATGAGTATCAGGATACCAATCAGGCGCAGTATACCTTGGTACAGATGCTTGCAGAAAAGTACAAGAACCTCTGCGTTATTGGTGATGATTGGCAGTCAATTTACTCGTGGCGAGGAGCCAATATCCAAAATATTCTCAACTTTGAGCGCGACTACCCTGGGGCAAAGGTCATCAAGCTTGAGCAGAATTACAGGTCGACCAAAACCATTGTGGAAGCAGCCAATGCTGTCGTGAAGCAAAACGAGCGGCGTACAGATAAGGAGCTGTGGTCAGCCAAGGAGTCTGAGGAAAAGATTACCGTGATCGAGGGGTACAATGAGCGCGATGAGGTGGAAAAAATCATCGAAAAGATCCTTGGACATATGCGTGACCTGGGAAAGAGATACAAGGATTTTGTGTTGCTCTATCGCACCAACGCACAGTCTCGTGTGCTAGAAGAAGGTATGATGCGCCACGGTATTCCCTACAAGATAGTAGGAGGCGTGAAATTCTACGAGCGAAAAGAGGTGAAGGATATGCTTGCCTATCTTCGGCTGATTATGAATCCCAGAGACAATGTGAGCTTCGCGCGGATCGTCAACGTGCCTTCACGTAAAATTGGCGCAAAGAGTTTGCAGGTGCTCCAGGAGGCTGCGCTTAAGGACGGGTTGAGCATGTACGAAGTGATCCCTTCTGCAGTGGAGCAGCCAGGACTTACGCCAGGGGCAAAGACTGCCCTTTCCCGCTTTTATATGCTCATAGAGGAGCTACGCAGTGCCAATAAGGAGTTTGCAGCCAGTGGTGTTATGAAGCATGTGATCAAAATGACAGGATATGACAAGTACCTCCTCGATGGTACCAATGAGGGGGAGGAGCGATTTGCCAATGTGGAGGAGTTGATCTCTGTAGCATCCAAGTATGATGGGCTTGAGGCGGGATTGTCTCTAGCGACATTTCTTGAGGAGGTTGCACTCGTCTCTGAGGTGGATCAACTAAGCGAGACGGACGATTCCGTTACGCTCATGACACTACATGCGTCAAAGGGGTTGGAATACGACTATGTCTTTATCACTGGTATGGAGGATGGGCTCTTCCCTTCTTCGCGCTCCCAGATGGATCCGAAGGACCTTGAGGAAGAGCGGCGGTTGATGTACGTGGGAATGACCAGAGCGAAGGAAAAACTGTATCTCACACGGGCGCAAAACCGCCTGCTTTATGGCTCATTCACCCAGGCTATGCCCTCTAGGTTCCTAGATGAGGTTCCAGATGAGCATATGGAAGGACATGCAGAGCGAACCAGGTTTGCCAACCTTGTAGACTCAGCCTTTGAAGAGGATGAGGTGCGCTATGTGGAGGAGAATATGTACGACGTGGGAGATACCGTGGAACACCAGAGCTGGGGGCCAGGCACTATCCTCAAGGTGGAGGGAGATATCCTCACAGTAAAATTCCAAAACGCGCGCTTTGGTACGAAAAAAATCGCCGCAAATATCGCGCCAATCCGTAGAGTATAAGGTTCTTTTCCCCAGGTCGCTCTCCGTCTACCCTGCAATATACACCTGAGAGCGGTTTTGGATATGCACCTGAGGCTTGCCATCCACGATGCGCACCAAGCCAGAAACATCTACCGCAGAGCCTACGTAGAGATCAAATTGACGCTCCAGAAAGGTTAAATTGATATGACTGATCGGAAGTGGAAGTACCACTGCTACATTGGATGTACTCCGATAATCCGCCTCAGAGTTCCAAAACATAGCATTGGCTGTGCGGCCAGTGCTGGCTATTTGCATGCGAAGCGTGACATATTCCCCTTCCCGCTCAGCGATCTCACTAGGAGTCACCACGGGAAATGGAGGTGAGTACTGGGTGGGAGCTTCGTTGGCTACCCATACTCCAGAACCTGCTTCCCCGGCCTCAGCCTCCACTTGTTTGAGATAATCATGGTAGGTATAGGAGTATTCTTCACTGACCATACCAAGTCCAGCCCGAATAATCTCCCCATTGAGCAGATGAAGCTGGTTGGTAAAGAGATACACAGCATCCACCCGCTCCAAAGCTGGCTCAGTCTTTATACAATACGCCTCTTCAGCAATCCTCTCATACACATCACTTCCAAAGTTCTGGCCTTCCCCATTTGAAATTTGTAATCTGTCATCTGATTTTTGACCATTTTGGATGGAATCGTTGGAAAACGATTCCACTCCAAGTAGTTGGTATTCCCTTCCATCCTTCGTCAAAAACCTCTCCCCATCTACCCAGCTCCCAAACTCAATTTGCTGGCATGGAGAGAGCGTAAGTGCAGGGCTACTCGAAACAGCCACCGCTTCGGAGGTGGGTGCTCGCTTTACTGTGCTGCAGCTACTTAGGAGGAGAATCCCGAGAATCAAGGAGGTACATCGCTTCATTTTTGGAGGTCTGCGAAGTAAAAACCTACGCCCCATGTTTACATGGACGCGTGTCTCTGTAAAGTAGAGAGGCATTATTTCCCCGTTTCATGAGCTACGCACGTACACCAAAACAAGGGCTTCCGAGAATCACTGTTGTGGCAGGGTTTCTTGCGCTCTTTGGCCTCGCTATTATTACGCGGCTTGCGTACTTGCAGATGGTTAGGCATGAGGAGTTCAAAGCCTTTGCGGAAAGCCAGCAGGTGACCACCAATATCAATCCTGCGCAGCGTGGCACCATCTACATGAAGGCGAATAAAACGGGTGAGCCAGCTGTACTGGCGGAAAACCTTACACTCTACCAGCTGTATGTGGATCCAAATCCTTATAATGATAAGGATTTTGATGATCAGATTGATCGCGAGTATATAGCAAATGAGTTAGCTCCCCTACTCTTCCTTCATTTCTGCGGAGATTCTACGCTTGCCACTGACAGCATGGACTCTTGTGAGGATCAGGTGAAAGAGTTCGCAGGTACGACGAGGCTGCAGGCTCTGACTAGTAGAGCTGTATCAACTGAAGATGATACAGAAGGTGAAGGAGATGAAACAGAAGTTGCGATAGGTACATCACTCGACGATATCGTGCTTTCAGAGGACGCGATGAAGGAGCTCATTCGGCAAACCATCCTCGATAAGATTGCTGAGCGGGAGGTGGTGTTTGTGCCACTTAAGTACACGAATGACCCTTCGGAGCTTGAAATGGCGAAGGAAAAGCTCGCGGGACTACCAGGTATAGTCGTTGGAGAAGGAGTAATCTATGGAAATCCAAAGAATGTACGACACGTAAGTAGTGGAAAACTGGGTGAGGAGTATGAGGTGATCGAGGAGTTCTTGAATATCTCCATGGATGAGCTAAATACGATGCTCACAAGAAGGCTTTCCAGATATGCCTTCCTAGTTCGGCGCGTTACACCTGAGATGAAGGCGTTGATTGAGGATCTCAAGCAACGAGAGCGAAAGTGTCCGCAGCTCTACCATAATCCAGAGACGGTAGAGGGGCTCATAGATGCCTCAGAGGAGGTATGTCAGCGCCTCAATACCACGGAGAAAGGGCGGCATGTAAAGAATTTCTTTTCTGTGGCGCTTCGTGATGAGAATTGGCGAAGTTACCCAGAGGAGACTATTGCTGCTCAGGTAGCAGGATTTCTAAATTTCGAAAAGCAAGGTAACTATGGTGTGGAAGAAGAGTACGATACCCTTCTCAAGGGTGAGGATGGAAGTATCACACTTGAAAGTGACCCCATGGGGCGACTCATCGCAAGTAACCTCAAGGCGGATCAGATCCAAGAGCGAAGAGATGGTGTAGATTTGTACCTAACGATTGATCGTACGGTGCAGCGCTTTGTAGAGGAGCGACTTCGGCAAAAGGTTGTGGATACGCGTGCAAATTCTGGAGTGGCAATTGTGATGGACCCATACACGGGAGACGTGGTGGCCATGGCGCAGTACCCTACCTACAATCCTAATTTCTATCAGGAATCCTACCAAATGAAGGAGACCTACATGGATCCAGGAAAAGGACGTCCTATGTTTATTCGAAACGAAGATGGCGAGCTAATCAATGTGCCAGAGTATGACAGAGGAAGTATCAGCCCAGGGACAAAGAAGTATGTGTACGAAAATCTCGTTGGTCCAGGAGCCTTCATGAACCTCGCTGTCCAGCAGCCCTACGAGCCAGGATCAATTTTTAAGCCACTTATTGTAGCTGCAGGTATCGATGCAAACGAGATCACGCCAGATACCATGTATCACGATCGAGGAGAGCTGAAGGTAGATGAATTTACGATTCGAAACGTATCGGATAAGTGTCTTGGGTACCACGATATGGTCAACGTACTCAACTACTCGTGTAATATAGGAATGAGCTTTATTGCACAAAAAATGGGTAAGGCCCTTTTGCATAAGTACATCATCGACTTTGGTTTCAACGAGAAGTCGGATATTGAGCTGCCGAATGAGGCAAAGGGACTCGTCTACCCCTTCGAGGAATGGTCCAATGCACGTCTCTTCAATGCTGCCTTTGGACAAGGTCTGACAACAACGCCAATCCAATTGGCCCAGGCTTACAGTGTCTTGGCAAACGGAGGAATTCTCATCAATCCACGTATTGTCGATAAGATTCAGTATGGTCCAGAGGGACGTATAGAGGAAACCCCTATCAAGACGCAGTATCGCGTGATAGCGAAGGAAACCGCAGATACACTTTCTGCGATGTTGACACAGGTTGTGGAGAAAGGTGGATCCAAGAATGCAAAGGTTGAGGGCTACTATGTAGGAGGAAAAACAGGAACAGCCCAGATCGCATCAAGCCGTGGAGGATATGAAGATGATCCTGTAGGATCGACCATAGGATCCTTTGCTGGGTATCTCCCCTCTGATAATCCAAGGTATGTCATCATCACAAAGATCGAGCGACCACGTACGACCAAGTGGGCCGATCAAAGTGCAGCTCCCCTCTTCCAGGAGATTGCGGAGTTCTTGGTGAAGTACTACAACATACCGCCGAATAGATAAATCTTGGGCGCTGTGGTACAATACTTCCACATACATACTTATTCTCTGCTCCTGTGGAAAAACATCTCCTAAAAGAAAAACTCGATCTTCTGGAAACAAATATAGCCAAGGCTGTGGAGCAGCTAGAGCTGCCGAAGATGAAGAGTGAGGTTGAGGCGCTTGAGGCGGAGATGAGTCAGCCTGGGTTCTGGGATGATCAGGAGACAGCGCAAAAAGTGGTGGCAAGGCTCAAGGTTCAAAAGGATCTGTATGAAACATGGAGCACCATAGAGTCTGACGCAAAAAACCTTGCGGAGCTTTTTGAAGAGATAGATAGCAAGGAATATCCAAGTTTCGTAGAGGAAATCGAGCTTGTTGAAAATGAGTTTGAAAAGGCTTCTTTCGTCCTCTATTTCAGCGGTGAATATGACAAAAATGGTGTGATTTTCACTATCAAGGCCGGCGCAGGAGGAGATGATGCAGAGGATTTCGCAGGAATGCTTCTTCGCATGTATACCATGTATTTCGAGAAGCAAGGGTTCAAGGCTTCTGTACACGAACACTCTCCCGGGGCCGGGGCTGAAGGGATCAAAAAAGCAGTTCTTGAGGTAGAAGGGCCCTATTGTTATGGAAATCTAAAGGGAGAAAAGGGAGTGCATCGATTGGTGCGCCTCTCCCCTTTCAAGTCCTCGGACAGTCGCCAGACCTCCTTTGCCTCAGTAGATGTCATGCCCCTCATGGACGACATGGATAAAAGTGAAATAGAAGTCAAGGAGGAAGATCTCCGCGTGGACACGTATCGCTCATCGGGTTCCGGTGGCCAGAAGGTCAACAAAACCGATTCAGCAGTACGAATCACTCATATCCCCTCAGGAATCGTCGTAAGCTGCCAAGTGGAGCGTTCGCAGCATGCCAACAGGGATAGGGCCATGAAGGTCCTCAAAAACAAGCTCTGGCAGGAAAAACAGGAGGAATTGGCCAAGGAGCGCAAGGAGCTACAAGGAGAAATGGTTAGTGTAGATTGGGGAAAGCAAATCCGGTCCTACGTACTCCACCCTTACAAGATGGTAAAAGATCACCGCACAGACGTAGAAGTAAGTCAGGTGGAACAGGTGCTTGATGGGTACTTGGAGCCGTTTATTGAGGCGGAAGTACAACTATACAAAGGTAAAAAATAGACGCCCTGCGTCTATTTTTTAGCAAAATGACAAATAACAAATGTCAGATAGCAAATAGCAAAGGCTTTCTTTGACATTTGATATTTGAAATCTGTCATCTGTAATTTGGGCGGAAACGCCACAAGAGGCTTGAAATAACAATAAAATGTAGTAATATCAAAGAAGTATACGCTAAGCTGTAGTAAGCCCATGATCGTTCCGATCCAAACCGGCACAGACAATGAGATCCTTCGGAAGAAGTCCACCAAGGTGGAGAAAATCACCAAGGATATCAAAAAGCTTGTAAAAGACCTACAGGAGACCCTGGAGGCTTCTGGTAATGGCATTGGGTTGGCTGCGCCTCAGATTGGTGTGCACAAGCGCGTAATACTCATTTCTCTCTTCGACAAGAAGGAGCGAGTGGAAAAGGTGCTGGTCATGATTAATCCTGAGATTACCAAGTACTCGTTCGAGACAGTGGTGATGGAGGAAGGTTGCCTCTCTATCCCCGATAAGTATGAAAAAGTCGAGCGGCCTGAGTCGATCGAGGTGAAATACATGGATATTAAAGGCAAGGAGCATACGCTTCATATGGATGGTATACACGCCCGTGAGGTAATGCATGAGACGGATCATTTGGATGGGATCCTCTTTACGGATCTTATCAAAAACAAGAAGGGTTCTTCTATCATTTCTAGAGTTCCAGGGGCTATCTAGGCCGGCCGAGAGGTATCTAGCCCTTGCAAAAAACGAGATATACGCTAATATACAGCATCTTCCAGAATGCATGTGTGTTGCCCGTATCCTTGGATATGGGAGGAAAGTCCGAGCAGCATATTGGAGGGCCCAGTTGCTAACGGCAACCGTGCGCATCGCAAGGTGCGTATAGGGAAAGTACCGCAGAGACTATACTACCACGTCAAACGTGGGAAAGGTGAAAAGAGTGAGGGTGTCATTTGGCTACCTCACTTCCCTCCTGAGTGTGGTGGAAAACCCTGGGTGCTGCAAGGCGGGATGGGTAGGTTGTGCGAGACCTTGTCTCCAATAGGCGCACAGTCTAGCCCGCTGCTAGAGGCAGGTGGCAACATCTGTTCGAGAGAGATAACACACCTTCCGCAAGGAGGACAGAACTCGGCTTACTGGTTCTGGAGGATATGTAAGGACAGGATCTCATTGATCCTGTTTTTATATATTGACAAGAAAGAAATCATAAAACATAAAGTAAAAAAATGGAGATGTCATCATGGTAGAACCTGTAAAATTAGTCTTAAGTAGAATCGAAAAGTGTGGAAGTGCACTGCCACTTACCGAAAAAGCACAATGGCATTGCAAGGAAATGGCTACATATCTGTATCATGCTGTGCATTTATCACACAAATCATTCCTGAGTAAGGGTGAAATACATGAGCTAAAAAACACTACGGAGTATGTAAAGCTTCACAATGCTAGAACATTACTATCTCCGAAAGAATACAAGGATATTTGTATTGCAGCAGTTCTTGATGGGAAAAGGCTGAGGCTCTATCTAGATAACAAGGCACTAGGTAGGTTTGATGCATTCAGAAAAATATCGCTTCAGGTCGCTGGGATGTTTGATGATATAGCAAATGGAGGACGGGTAACATCATATCATGTGCTATCTCAGGATCAACGTGTAATGCGGCATATTGTGGATTCTAAAGAGTTTGGGGAGACATTCTTCCGAGGGCATTGGAGGCTTGTCCCTGCTCTGTATTTAGCACAGTTGGATGCATGTATTGAGTGTGTACCAATGAGCGTGATGAAAAGATTTCAGTATCGATTCTCATCTGCCTGTCTTGTACAGATGTTATCAAAGGAAAAAATGACTCATGAGGTGGATAAAAAGTTGTTTGACTTTGTTCAAAATATGGAAAGTTTGAGTGTCTCGCTTCGAAGTAATGCTGATGCCTTCAAGGAAAAGAATCTTCAGAATACTGCAAAGCATCTGGCCGCAGTGCTCAAAGAAGTTGCAGAAATAGCTACACATGTACTACATGTTGAAGAATGTTTTGCAACGACGGTGCTGGCACCCATAGGTATAGAAAGAGGTGTATTTACGGAAAAGTTGCAGGAAACAAAAAGTAGACCACAGGTGCAGTAAACTTGCCCTGCTAAGTAACCAGCTCGGAGAGCTGGTTTTTTGTTGAAGCATCTGTGAATGTATAGATGAGTAAAAATGCTGCTCTTGAGTTGACTATTTATGCAAATATGCTATAAAGATCACACTTTCAACCCCTGCCTATGAACTATTCCAATCGCGCCTCAGAGAGTGTGTCTCTTGGAGAACAGTATCGAGCTCACTTTAATGAGGAAGTGCTCTTCTCTATGCCAGGTATCCGTATGTTACCTGGAGCACATCAAGTACTCGTACTTGATGGTGAGAGAGCTGCTTACCTCAATGAGTCAGGTATCAAGTGCGGTGAGGAGCCTACTATTGATGCAAAAGATGCAGTATTTGCTGCGTTGCAGCGGGATATTGAGCGGGGGGATGATATACAGTTTTCCTACGAGCGACTGCGCGCGGGGCGAAGAAAGCTGTCCATCGCTATTTCCTATACACAAGTACCGGCAGGTGTTATGCCGGAAGGGCTACGCTCTACTATGGGATACACATTCGTACTTCCTGCAGAGATGAGCACGCTTGAGGAACTACGTGTCATGCGATCACTTCGGGGATACATGCCAGCGAGGGTTGCTGAAGGGTTTGATGCACAGGTTGGTATAGTAGCCCGCTCTAGGGTCAATAAGGAGGATGTCATGGACCGCGCGAAGCGCAGAGCTGATGAGGTCAAGGCGCGGCTTAAATCTATGCTGGAAGAAAGTAAGCAGGCGATGGAGAGAGTGATGAATCATAGTTCCCTTTCAAAGGTTCCAGTTGCGAAGTCAGAGCCTAGAGGCGAAGAGTCGCGGGAGCATATGGTTAGAAATACTATTTATACTGAGCAAGAAGCACCTTCTGAAGGACGGATCGTATATGTAGAGGCACAGGATGTCACTCCTCGAACTCAGGAAGTAAAGAGCCAAGAGTCTGCTCCGGAAAGCATTTCGACATCTCA
>JAUIFW010000038.1 GCA_030430105.1 bacterium
ACGTTATCTCTGAGAGACACAGGCATCGCTATGAATTTAACAACGCGTATCGCGACATGCTTCAGGAGAAAGGCCTACAAATTTCAGGGTTCTACAAGGAGGAAGACATCATGGAGATTGTAGAAATCAAGGATCACCCCTTTATGGTAGGAGCACAGTTCCACCCAGAACTCACATCCAGACCTACCAAGCCAAGCCCACTCTTTGCAGCCCTCCTAGAAGCGTGCATACGGCACTAGCCAGTGAACAAAACCGCATGTATGATAAAGCGGTAAAATCCTCAAAGCATGAAGCACTATCAACAGCGAGCTAGGAGCAAATACGCCCACACAGGACTGTTCAGCCCCACGGAGTCCTCTCGCTTTTCCTATGCCTTCTCTCCAGAGGATCTCAGAAAGGAAGTGCGCAAATCCATGCGAGAAGTCTTTCGCCCAAAGGGCAACCGTACGCAGATGATGGTAAAGGATATCGGTAGGTATCTTGCAACAACCACACTAGTATTTCTCCTTCTCCTCACACTCATCAATATTCCTGCGTATCTTGCACAGGCAGGGTTTTGGGTAGAACACAACCTCTTCTCTGAGCAAGAGGTACAAGAGGAGTTCACTCATTTCCTCCAGAAAAACGACCTAAAAACCACTGCTAAATTCGAAAAGAACATCGATGGTTTTTTCGATGATATACGCCTGGGATCAGAAGGAAGTTTCCAAGAGGAAACCATTCAGGCCATCTCTGTAGTTCCTCCGGACAACCGCATAGTGATCCCAGCCATAGGGAAAAACATACCTATCAAGAGTATCAGCACAAGACACCTACTCAACGAAGACTGGAAAGCACTCGAGGACGAGATCCAGGAGGCCTTGAAGGAGGGTGTGGTGCATTACCCAGGTACTGCAGATCCTGGAGATGTGGGAAATAGCTTCATTACAGGCCATAGTTCCTACTATCTTTGGGATCCAGGTCGGTACAAGGACGTGTTTGCCTTACTACACAATGTAGAGGTGGGTGATGAGATCACCGTGTTTTTCGAGCAGGAGCGACACAACTATATTGTCGAAGAGAAAAAAATAGTCTCACCTGAAGACGTAGATGTTTTAAAGCAAACAGAAGACCGCAGACTTACACTCATGACCTGTACGCCTATTGGCACCAATATCAACCGTCTGATTATCATAGCCCGCGAAGTGGAGGCAGGAGCATAGCACTCGTCGAGGATTTCCCAGTGAGTTCTTCAAAGACCTGCAGGTACCAATGCCGAAGTCCGGCAAGTACCTGGTCTGGAATATGAATCCCCACTAACTCACTATGGGATTTTTTTGCCAAGACACAAAGTGCCTTCTGGACAAGCGGCGAGTAGGGAGCGGCAGCGTGACTAGGAACAAAACCTCCCTCATGCACATGAAACGCAGCATCTTGTGATAAAGGAACCAATGCATCTACAGAGAGAAGTCCTAGTTCCATCAACAACGTTAAAAGAAAGCTCCCCATAAAGACCTCAGCCTTCTTGGGGTACGTCATCATATCAGAAAGCGTCGCCTCATACGCAGCATAGACTCCAGGGTGAGCTTCGTGATGGGGAAGTAGTTGGGATAGCATTTCCAGCATAAACCAGAGGTAGGACATCAGAGCTGCCACCTTCGTAGCGGGAAGCCTAGACTCAGCACGGGCAAGAAAAGGAAAGTCTTCCTTACCCATAAGCTCTAGATCCACAGGCACAGCTTCTGCACACGCCATGCTTGTTTTGGAATTCAACTTACCTATACCGCGAGCAAGCACATGAATAAGTCCCTGAGACTCCGTAAACATCAGGAGCGTCTGTGCACCCTTCGTTGTCTTGGATTTCTTACTCAATAGTACACCTCGCGTACGCCTCGCGCCGTTCATAGCTTGGGTAAGTATTGCTTGAGGGCAAATCGCACTCCAAGCCAAGCCACCACACCAAAGAGTGCAAGCATCTTCAAAAGCTCGATAAACCAAGAACTACCCATATAGCGCAGAAGAAGAGAAGAAACATCAGACAGAAGGAGCTCTACTCCCGATACAGCGCCACTCGTCACCGAACCTACCACCTGGAATTGAAGTAAGAAGGCCATATACACACCAAAGCTCGCAAGCACCCCGAGGAGAGAAAGCAGTATCATCTCCAAATAAAAGGGCTGCTCAATAACCTTTCGCGAAGCACCCACCAATTCCATCACCTCCACTTCCTTTTTCCTTGTATAGAGAAGTATACGAGTCGTATTCAAAAGAATAAGCACAGCTACTCCCGCAAGAAGGAGATAGAGTACCAAAAACACTGTGCGGGTAATCAAAGAAAGCGAAGAAAAGGCAGCCAAACGCTTCACCTGTTCATCGAAGTAACTAAAATCCAAAATCCCCTCATACACAGGCTCCTGCAAAAGGGAAACCACCTGATCCACACCCCCCTGGTGAAATCCACGCACTGTGATCAACGGCTGAAGCACCTGTCCACCTTGATACTCTTCTAAAAACGCTACAGTTTCATTGATGAGCTCAGGCAGATCAGAATCCTCCTGTAGTGTCGCAAGTGCCTCTCGACTAGAGAGCACATCCGCCTCGAGACCCATAGCTTCTAGCCTTGTATCAAGCTCGAGCACCAAGGAGTTATCCACACTTATCCCCGATTTTAAAAAGAGGGTAATATCAAGTTGCCCCTCTGTCTGCTGTGCCCCAGCTTCCACGAGTACCCCCACAGAAGAAAGCACAAAGAGAAAAAGGCTCACCAATAGGGTCGTAGCAAAGACTCCAAGACTAACGAGCTTGTTGCGAAGTATACTTTGCCAAGTGAGGGAGAGAGAGGGCATTAGCATAGGCCTGATTCCTTAAGATGTTGAAGAAAAACGTCCTTGAGATCAGGGCGATCTTTGAGGTATTCCAATGTTGTTCGAAGCCAAGCAGCGGGGTCTCCAGTAGTAAACCATTTCCCACCCTCCACAGGCTGGGCAACCACTTTCTTACCTTGATTGATGAGGCCAAGCACACCATCTACCAGCCACAGCTCATTATCCTTACCCAGATCCTGTTTCTCAAGCACTTCAAAGATAGCAGGGGAGAGAAGGTATCGTCCAAACCCAGCAAGGTCGGAGGGAGCTTCCTCCTTGGATGGCTTCTCCACGATATTTGTCACCACGCGCTCCTCACTACCTTCCTCAAGGGCATAGCTTCCAAATTTGTGAATCTCATCCATGGAAACCTGCTGTGCTCCAAGCACACAATCAGCACCCGTACGCTCATAGGTATCAATGAGCTGCTTGGTGAAAGAAACCTTAGATCGCACCAAGTCGTCCCCATACGCGTAAATAAACGGCTCATCACCAATAAGTTCCTTCACATTGAGACAAGGAGTCCCATTCCCATAGGGTCCCTTTTGCCTGATATACACAAAAGAAGCCATGGTAGGAATCGACGCGATCTTCTCAAGCCGATCCAACTTTCCTTGCTCCTTGAGGTGATGCTCCAGCTCAAAGCTATGATCAAAATGATCCTCAAGGGCACGCTTGTCCCAAGAGGTTACAAAGATAATTTCTGTAATCCCAGCCTCAACCATCTCCTCCACAATATACTGAACAATTGGCTTATCAATAATAGGCAACATCTCCTTTGGGCATGCCTTGGTTGCGGGTAAAAATCTCGTTCCGTGTCCTGCTACTGCAATCACTCCCTTACGAATCTTCTGCATAATCTAATAATGAGTAACGTACGGTCAGGATACCACAGGGTTACTCAAGTTCAATCCGTATAGTGCGCTCCTGCTTGGACACAGATTTTGGAATACGAACCACGAGAAACTGAGAGTCCAAAAGTTTCGCAGAAATCTCCTCTATACGAGCGACCTCAGGGAGAATAATAGGGCGGGAACGCTCTCCCATCTCAAGCTCCTCTGTATGAGCAAAGGAAGCAAGTTCCTTAAACTCCTCAGGAAGCTCCTGCTTAATGGTAATCATAAGTACTCCTTCCTTCACAGACACGCGTACATCCTCCTCCATGCACCCTGCCACGGCGGCGAGCACCACAATCTCATCTGGCATGCTGTAGACGTTCACCTTCAGTTCCTGCTCCTGTTGAATAGATGATCGACTCGCGATAGTCTCTTCCTCTCGAAATAATGTATCCTGCACCTGCTCTTTAGAATCGGATCCTAGCACTGAATCATCATCGTCTGAAAAAAAGGAATTTTTGCCGAGCGACATTTTGGTGAAGAAAGACATGGTGTAGTTCATACATAAACAAGTACCATTGTACGGAAACCTACCCCCCTCTGGCAAGATCGGGAGGGAAGTACTCCTTGAACTTCGAGCAAAAGCTTCTATAGTGTACGTACACACTCTTTGGAAGAAGATACATGCGCGCGAATGCCTCCTTTTACACATCAATTTCTGTAGTTCGAAGTCCGGACCACATGCATGAGACCTTCAACATCTCCGTTACGGAAGGTGTTGATCTCTTCTTAGCTATTGGATTTAGCCATATTCTCGACGAAGCCCTCTGTCGCAACACCATGTACAGCATGGTGCAGATGCTCCAGCAGGCTCTTTTTGATAATACGTCTGGTGACTATCTCAAGGCCTTTGAAGCAGGACTAAAGGAAGTAAACCTCTATCTCGGCAAACGAAATCTTAGTGAAATTGGACTTCTACATAGTGCTATTGGACTCAGAGCAGGAGAAAGTCTCCATATTACTAAGACTGGAAATGGAGAAATCTACCTCTGTAGAAAGAAAGCATGTATTCACATCACTGCGGATTTTGAGGAGAGCTACGAAGGGGAAGAAAATGTGGAGCCAACCATAGAAGATATGATGGGAGATGGAGAAGAGGAATTCTTCAGTAACATGGCTTCAGGTGATCTAGAAAAGGACGACGTGGTCTTGTTTTCAAGCAACCGACTGAGCCTCCTCCTCGATAGCAGTCAGCTCACCGCATATTTTGGAAAAGCAAAGCTTGAAGTAGGATTTCTCAACCTAGAGAGCAAAATCAAAGGATGCAATGAGTGTGACGTTGCCATCATTGGTATGAAACAAGAAGAGATACAGATCCCTGTCGCTCCACAGAAACCAAAGCAGCCAAGCATTTCACCACTACGAAGAAACACACCAGACTCAGAGCCTACAGAGATTGAGTCACCTGTGCGCTCTTCTATCAATCAATTCATTTCCCGTAACTCACAAGCCATGCGAGACCCTCAAAAACGCCGCAATATGTATACCTTTGGTATTGTTGTGGTCCTTGTGCTTCTCGTGCTCAGCGTGGGAGCATCACTTTCCAACAATCAAAACGAACAGCTCAAGATTGAATTTGAAACGAAGTATAATGAAGCTCGAAATGAGCTCACCCTAGCAAAAAATGAGACGATAAAGGGAGACCTAGATGCGGCAAGAGGTCACGTCACTGCAGCAAAGGATATCGCCCTTGAAATCAAAGACATGAATATAGCCACCACCGACGTGGCAGAGCTCCTTGGAGAAATCACAGAGGTAGAGGACACAGCCAACAACGTGTCTCGCATCGCAGATAGTGATATCTACATGAACCTAGAGGGGAAGCTCGATGGAGAAACACCAAAGGGACTTATCCACATGGAAGAGAAAATGTATGTCTACACCGTATCAAGTATCTACGGGCCCTTTGTAAGCGCCTCAGGAGATGCAGGGAAGAAGTATCCACTTCCTACCACGGACGTGATTCTTGATGTCATACCTTTTGATGACGCAGGAGGCCTACTCATCAAACTCACACCAGATAAGGTCGCAGAGTTTGTAAACAACAACTACAGCTTCACCGATACCACAGGCGTAAAGCTAGGCAGCTTTGGAAGCAACATTTACGTACTTGGAAACGACCAGGTATGGCGATACACACGTAGCCGATCAAGCTACCGAGGACCAACACCGTGGTTGGCGCAAACAGATAGTAGTCTAGAAACTGCCGTATCCATGGCCATCGATGGGAACATTTACCTCCTCATGAGAGACGGGTCTCTTCGCATGTACAATCGAGGAAATCGAGTAGAGGATTTCGACATTCGCAATGCTCCAGCAGAACTCTTTGAAGGTATCAACGAGAAAAGCAAGATCCTAGCAAGTCCTGAGTGGAGCAAACTCTACCTGTTCAATCAATCCACAGGAGCCGTCGCCGTCTTTAGCTTCGATGGTGCCAACGCTATCAATTTCGAGCAACAGATTCTCTTCGAGGGAGTCAGCATAGAAACCATCACTATCAGTGAAGATGAAAGCACACTCTATGGAATCAGCTCAGATCTAAAGGTCTATAGGAAAACCTTATAGGACTTCTGCATACTGAAAAATCCCCCGTTAGTAACAGGGGATTTTTTTGTTTTACATGTATACCGGCCCTTCCACCAAGTCATATAGGGCAGAACGCACATCCTTTGGATCTGTGAAGGATGGTACTTGCTTCTTTAGAGCAACATACAAACTTCGACACCAGACACCTTGATGAAGCTCATACAGACTTCGTAAGTCAGTGTATGACCACCCCTTTCGTCTGGAGAGGGCTAAAAGAAGCTTTCGGTTTCTCGCTTCATAAGACGAGTAACCTTTGCCACCAAACACCTTCCAAAACCTAGGGTCGGGTGAGGTAGTCGACCAAGAATTACTCTTCGCACCTACCGCAAGGATTTCATTACGATCTCCTAGCTGTGCATCATACAATGAGAGCAACAAGTGATCATACCAATAGCGAGTCCTGGTCATAAGGATATCGACACTCGCAATCTTGGCTAGCAAATGCAGAAGTTCCTTTGGATGAGAGAGCAGAACTTTCCTCGCTTCCTTGTATTTACGCAACTTGTACATATATAGCACCAATGCGTGCGTGTTGGGAAACTTGGTAATATCACCAGCAATACTCAAGTCTCGAGTGTATCGATCTTGTTGTCTGGCTACCAACTCCTTGTACCCATGGTGTATATCAAGCACTTGCCCAAAGGAAAGAGACTTCGATCCAAAGGTACGCCAGAGAAATCTCACATCAGATTCAGCCTGCAATACCTGAGAAACAATATAGTCATAAAAGGGAATCCCGATCTGATCTGTATTGAGTTCAATGTATCTACGAGCAATATACAATGCCGCTTCTCGGTGCATCTGCACATCATGAGTTAGGTAATACGGCCAATCCTTCTTGTAGGATATCGGCTCTCTCAAAATCAATGAGACCCAGAGACGATGGCGAAAAAGCGTGTGTTTTCCTCCCTTCCTTCGCTCCTTATGCATAAACTTCCGAAGTGCATCCCGAGTAGGCTCTGAGCTAATCACAGTACCAGAGTACGCAAGCTTGGGAAGTAGCTCATCAAGCCAACTATCATAGGGACTCGTAAGCACTGATATAAGGTATGCATCCTTTGCATTCTGATTGCGCTGATGAAGTGGCCATATCAATGCAGGCGATTCACGTTGCTCCTCTGGAATATGTTCCCACAGACGTAGTCTCACCAAGTCATCAAGCAACACTACATGAATTCTAGAACCCTTATAACGCATCTGATACCAGTCATCCATAGTCTGAGATGGGTACTTGGTCATAAGTTCTCGTCCTAATGCAAAATACCAAGTGGGCGAAACATGCCTTCCTGGAGAATCCAAAATTGAAGAGAGGAACCGATCCGATCCTTCATGGCGAACATCACTAGCCAGAAATGCAAAACGCAGTAGAGGTCTCAGCAATGAAGCCTCTTCCGCCTTCTTCTCATCATCTGAAAAAAGTATGAATGATCCGTACAAATCAGATAAGAGCAAATGAAATCGCTGCTGCAATTCTTTGGTAGTTGCACCACGTAGCGTGAGTAAAAAATACTCAACCATTTCCGTATGGTCGAACATTGCAGAAATGAGGCCAATAGAACCCTTCGCTATGGCATCCAAATACAGCTCCGAAGAGCCAACATGCAACATTGCTCGAACAACTCTACGATACACCGATGGGGTAAATCCCTCGAAACAATCGTGATGGGTAATAGCGTAGCGCAATTGCGCCTCAGCTGCAGAGCGAGTATATGCATACGCAGCCACGGTAGAGTCAAAAGCATCGCCAAAGTACTCAATGAAAGTTAAAAAACCTCTCATTTTAGGTGACAAAACATCCTGGGCAGTCATCGCTGCACCTCCTTTATATTATTTTACTCAAATTACTTCATTATAAAATTATGTCAATATAGAGAACAAAGTGTTCACTTGAGAGTAAACAAGCTGCGCTCCATGCTGTACTCATCTTATGACAACACATTCAAAGAAGTCCGCTAGCATTTCAGAAAGATTGTCACTAGAGTATCAATTGAACAACATGTAACCCGACGAGCCCATGACCACACCCAAGAACGACAAGAAACAGGCTGTAGAGAGCGCCCTCTCCATGATTGAAAAGCAGTTTGGAAAGGGAAGCATTATGCGCCTAGGAGACAGTGCTCATATGAATGTAGAGACACTCTCCACTTCATCTATCTCCCTCGATATGGCCCTCGGTGGCGGTATCCCAAAGGGACGTATTATCGAAATCTACGGACCAGAGTCCTCAGGTAAGACGACACTTTGTCTCAACCTCATTGCACAGTGCCAGCGAGAGGGAGGGCAAGCAGCCTTCATCGACGCGGAGCACGCCTTTGACCCACTCCATGCAGGAAATATTGGTGTCGATACCAACGAGCTCCTCATCTCCCAGCCAGACAGTGGAGAGCAGGCACTAGAGATCACAGAGACCTTAGTACGCAGTGGGGCAGTAGACCTCCTCGTAGTAGACTCCGTAGCAGCCCTTACACCACGAGCAGAGCTAGAAGGAGATATGGGAGACAGTCATATGGGTCTACAAGCTCGTCTCATGAGCCAAGCACTGCGTAAGCTCACAGGCATCGTCAACAAGACACATACTACCGTCATCTTCATCAACCAGATCCGTATGAAGATCGGTGTGATGTTTGGAAACCCCGAGACCACGACGGGTGGTAACGCGCTCAAGTTCTACTCCTCTGTACGTATAGAAGTGCGTAAGCGAGCAGCCATAGAAAAGGGGACAGGAGATGCCAAGGAGCCTATTGGACTGCGTGTGAAAGCAAAGATTGTAAAGAACAAGGTAGCACCACCATTCAAGACAGCAGAGTTCGACATTATGTTTGGAGACAATGGAGGTATATCGAAAGAAGGAGATCTCCTCGATACCGCCACCACCATGGGTATCATCAGCAAAGCAGGAGCCTTCTACTCTTACGGTGAGACCAAGCTAGGACAAGGAAGAGAGAATT
>JAUIFW010000039.1 GCA_030430105.1 bacterium
AGGGGGTAGAGGCTAGAATTGCCGCTCATACGCAGGAATGTATTGATGTGATTGGCACAATGGAGGAGGCCGTGTACGGAAATGCAAACCTCATCATCCCTGCCACAGGAAAAACACGGAAATTTGAGGCACTGATGAAGCAAATGATGCTTCGAGCTACATATACACCCACTAGTCGACGAGCGATGTTTAGAAAGGAATTAAACAAGGAATTTGTGGGGTATTTGAAAAAGATTTACGGCGTGGAAACCTTCCGGGCTTGTAAGGGATCTTTTCAGAGACTTTGGGAGCGTAGCTGTCACCTCCTCACGAAGGTGTGGCGTATGATGGATACAGGGCAGCAAACCCTTGCAGCTCTGAGAGGTAATCTTCAGAGGATCTTTGTGGTGGATGAGGTGAGGCCAGTATCTACGGGACAAACTGCGTTCGAACGCGCGGCATCGAGAGTAGATTCCAGGATGCGCATTATCAATGGAACTGTGTCCTACAAACAAGAAGAGCCCGTGCTAGAGTCATATACACAGCCACCTGAAGCGTCCCCAGCAATGCCAAAGGAGGGAGATACATGGTTGAAGCAAGCTGAAACTGTTGCTGCTAGTGTACGAGAGCATGAAGGTGTACAGCAGGTGAGATCTTTTTTCAATAAGGGACTTAAGAAGCTCACTGGGCTATTTGCTCCAAAGCAGCCTGTACTTGTGAGAGCATAAGGAAAAGGTTCTATAAGTGAGAACACGGTGCAAAGGGGGATGATCCATCCTCCTTTTTTGTTACGTGCACACTCCCCTCTTCATGGCCGCAGGAAGGACACTGCATATCAACTCCGTCTGAGTTGCAGGCGACCATGACGCGGTAGAAGTTGTGTGAGCACTTGGTGCAGGTTATTTGGAGGAAGGCCATGAAATTGACGGGCTGTAGATATAACATATAGTCACAAAGATAATAGCATGAACGATCTTGTGTGATAAAGCAGAAAGATATTCGAACAATCGTTTCATATGTGGTTATGGCATTCCTCGTTCTCGTACTAATAGGGGTGTCTATTCAGGCCGTGGGAGTGCTTGCGACTATGTTTTTAGGGTAGGTGTGGTAGATCGTAGTAGTGCCGGACTCGGTCACCTCGCGTGGGATTCGCACGCTCGGCTGGGCCTCGCTACTCATCTCAGCTGCGGCAGGCCCCGCGGCTAGTCGGAGTGCCACTGGCACCCTTTTGCCCTCCTTCGTCGGGCCGCTCTTTTCGAGTCCTTTCCTGTACGGTATTGCAAATAATCGTTTTGCTTGTAACGATTGCTTATGCTTCTTCATTTGGGTGGTGCCCAGGAAAGGACTCGAACCTTCACGCCATAGGCACTGGTTCCTAAGACCAGCGTGTCTACCAATTCCACCACCTGGGCATTACAGTCGGACTATAGCGAGATCAGGGGTGGCTGGCAAGACAAAATCTATTTCTGGAAGGCGCTTAGGGCGTTGCGAGCGAATTGTAATTCCTCTGCTTTAGTCGTGAGGCGAACCTTTTGAGCTCCTTGTACAAGTTCAACGGATAGTCCCCCTCCCACGAGTTCGTCCATAGATTGAGGCATGTAAATGTGGATGCCGCCAGGTTGGCTCGAAGCAGGCACATGGTAGCCCTGCGGCTGTGCGCCAGAAAGTGGAGTGACTACAGCGGTAATATCCACAGGAGTATCAAGGCCAGGAAATACTGCGATACCCGTTTCAGCCGTTTTCCCTCGCGTGAGGTTGTCCGTATCCTGTTGAATAGCCGTCCAAGAAGCCCCATCCTCTAGATGGCCTCTAACAAAGGATAGCGCATGCATGGGTACATGGTTACCCTGTGCATCATACACGTGGATAACAACGGGATTTTTATATCGATCAAAGGCGTCAACGATCTGAGCAGCTCGCTGCAGCTTCAGCGCGGTAGTTTCAGCCGTTGTCTCAAGGGTAGTATTGGGTACGTTCTCTAGCATAGTAGAGTCATTTCCTGCTTCCTCATTTGGCATATCAGCAGTAGGTCCTTCCTTACCCAATAGCTCTGACTCAGGACCTGAGACCTGAGACCTAGTATCTACTCGGTGCACTTCCCTATTATCCACAAACACTCCCGGTTGCACGTCGACACCATTGGGGTTGATAGAAATACTACAACTCGTAAGTAGCGCAGCTTTCAGGCCGAGCTTAGAAAGTCCCTTTGCAATATCCACGGCATTATGAAGCACAAACTTCCCTGCCTTTTGCAGGTCTTCTAGTTGCTTCTGGCCCTTTTCATTGAGGTGAAAGGATCCTTCTGCATCTCGCTTCCAAAGGTCTGGATTGGAAAGGCTTTGCATCACTTCGACAGGTAGTTCCCGAAGCTTGTGAGCGAGGCTTCTTTGCTCATAGGACTGTTTGATTTTGCCAAATAGTGACATAGGTGTTTGGGTTGGATATTTGTTCCGATAAGTATACCACGGGAGGAAGGATTAGCCACATGACAGAGGTGCCTATAGAGGTGTAGTAGTATTTTGCAAAAAGGCTGCTCCTAGGAATGCTCACTGTTCACTGGTCACTTTTCACTATTCACTGGCGCGTGCTCCTGCCTCTGGCGGGTCGCTCAGTATATAGTAAGCACTATGTGATCAGTGAAAAATACGTAGTGAGCAGCATGCAGTGAAGAGTGAATAGTGAAAAGTGATCAGCGAAATAAAAAAAGCGCCCGAAGGCGCATTTTTTATTTCATCAACCATTTCTGGAAGGTCACTAGCATCGGTGTGGCGATAAACACACTCGAGTAGGTACCTACAATCACTCCCAGGAAGAGTGCCAATACAAACATCTGTGTAGACTCCGCTCCTAGGATGAGGAGCGCTCCTAACGTAAGGAGGACGGTGATAGAAGTATTCAAACTTCGTGCCATAGTCTGCCATACACTGTCTTCTGCAGCCTTTTCGATCTTTTGATGTCCCTTTTGTGTGATCATATTCTCTCGTACGCGGTCCATCACCACAATCGTATCATTTACTGAGTATCCAAGGATAGTCAGTATCGCTGTGATAAAGAAGGTTCCAATCTCCACGTTCATGGTGTACCCAAGAAGTACAAAGATTCCGAGGAGTATCACCACATCATGGATGAGGGCGATAATTGTATTGAGTCCAAACACCAAAGGATTGTACTTCTTTGGAAGCTTTCGGAAGGCAAAGATGATGTAGAGAACAATACCAATGATCGCAAGTCCTGTAGCCTTAAGGGAGTTTTCCTTAAGTACATCTCCTACGGAAGGACTGATCGTAAAGCTCGCCTCTTCCATAGCCTGGTACTCGGATCCAATTTCTGCAGAAAGGACATCAGAGAAGTCCGTGTATGCTTGCTGTCCTTCATCAGAGGTGCCTGCAGGGATACGGAATCGTACATTCATAGCCTCTTCCCCACTTTCTACGACCACTGGTGTTCCGATATCGATAGGTGTTACAGCCGTTTCGTTGAAGTCTACTGCTGTCTCAGAGACAAAGGTCTTGAGCTCATCGATAGAAGGCCGCTCCCCTGTGAATTCATAGGAGTTTTGGATACCTCCGGTAAAATCGAGGCTAAGATTAAGTCCAAGCGTAAAGACGCTAGTAATGGATGCAATCATCAGGATTGCGGAGATGCTGTACCACACCTTGCGGTACTGTACGATAGGAAATCGCATACGAGCTTTGTAAGTAGATAAATTAAATATCAAGATCCTCCGCCCGCTGGGCATTGGTTTGAATAAACTTTTTTCGTGGTGGCACGTCAGATCCCATAAGAATCGAGAAGATACGGTCTGCTTCCTCAAGATCCTCCACAGAAACCTGTGCTAGCCTTCGGTTCATAGGGTTCATAGTCGTCTCCCAAAGTTCGTCTGGGTTCATCTCTCCAAGACCCTTATAGCGGCTAATCGCCTTTTCATCCGTAATATTGTGCTCCTTTACCAATCGGTCCTTTTCCTCATCAGAATCCACATACCAGTGCTCCTTACCCTTCACAACCTTGTAGAGTGGTGGCTGGGCAATGAAAATATGTCCAGCTTCCACGAGTTCCTTGAAGTATCGGTAGAAGAAGGTCAAAAGCAGCGTTCGGATATGTTTTCCATCCACGTCCGCATCCGTCATGATAATCACCTTGTGGTAGCGAAGCTTTGAGATATCAAAGGTCTCTCCAAATCCAGTACCTAGGGCAAGAATAAGAGATTTTACCTCGTTATTGGCAAACATCTTGTCGATACGTGCCTGCTCTGTATTGAGGATCTTACCTCGAAGAGGCAGGATCGCTTGATACTCTCGCTCTCGTCCTTCCTTTGCGGAACCTCCCGCCGACTGTCCCTCCACAATAAAGATTTCGGAGTAGATAGGATCCTTTGAAGCACAATCCGCAAGCTTACCTGGAAGCTTGGTAGACTCTAGGGCTCCCTTTCGTACCACTTCCCTAGCCTTTCTCGCTTCCATTCGCGCTCTAGCAGCGAGACCACACTTATTGATGATCGCTTTTGCGCTTGATGGGTTTTCTTCAAACCATTCAGAAAGTGCGGATCCAAAGGACTGCTCCACAAGTTGACGAGCCTCTGGGTTACCCAGTTTGTTCTTTGTCTGTCCTTCGTACTGTACCTCTGTAAGTTTTACAGAGATGATCGCAGTAAGTCCTTCCTTCACATCATCAGAGGTAAAGTTTGGATCCTTTTCCTTAATAAGTCCCTTATCTCGACCGTACGAGTTGATTACGCGAGTAAGAGCAGAGCGGAATCCTGTCATATGCGTACCACCATCCACAGTTTCTACATTGTTGGCGAAGCTGAGGATATTGTCCTGATAGTCGTCTGTGTACTGAAGCGCCACTTCTACGATACTATCTCCCTTTGAGTCCTCCATATAGAAGACTTCAGAAACAGACTTATCACTCTTACAAAGGTGTTGTACGTAAGAGCGTATTCCTCCTTCGAAGTAGTACTTATAATGTGCGTTCGCCTCACGCTCATCATGGAGGGTAAATTCAAGAGACTTGGTCAAATACGCGTACTTTCTTAGGCGGTTTTGTACAGTCTTGAGATTGAATTCTACAGAGGTAAAGATCTCCGCATCTGGCTTGAAGGTGATGGTTGTACCTGTCTCATCCGTATCTCCTACTATTTCCAAATTCCCTACTGGCGCACCTCGCTCGTAGGACTGGGTATAGATCTTTCCGTTTCGTTTAATTGTGGCTGTGGTCTTGGTGGAGAGCGCGTTTACTACAGAAACACCTACTCCATGGAGACCCGCGGACATCTTGTACCCTTCTCCACCAAACTTACCTCCGGCATGGAGGACGGTCATAACCGTCTCAAGGGCACTTTTCCCTGTCTTGCTATGCTTATCGACAGGAATACCACGACCATTATCCACGACAGTGAGAGATCCGTCTGTGTGGATCGTCACTTGGATCTTGTCACAATATCCTCCCATCGCCTCATCCACCGCGTTGTCGACGATCTCCTTTATAAGGTGATGAAGTCCTCGCTCCCCTGTGGAGCCGATGTACATACCAGGTCGCTTGCGAACGGCTTCAAGCCCTTCCAATACCTGGATATCCGAGGCGGTATATTGTGCCATAAAATTGGTCGATAAAAATGCTACGAGGAAAGTATAGGGAGAAACGGAGGAAAGGCAAGCTGGCGCTTGCCCAGATTTCAAATCACAAAGGACAAATGACAAATCTCAAATACCTCCATTTATCATCTGATATTTGGAATCTATACTTTGAAATTTGTGATTGTGGCGCCACTTACAACAAAAACACAACCACATACATCGCCACAATCATCCCAAAGAGTCCTCCAATCACTACCCCGCTTCTCCCCTTTGATAGCTGCGCCGCCTTCACAAATCCCCATATAAGGAGGAGGACAAGCACCGTCTTCATGTAGAGAGGACTGGTTGCAAAGAGTGTGAGTAGGTAGTGCACATCGATATCTCCGATGCGAAGTGCTGGAAGCGCAAGGACTACAGCTTCAGAGAACACAACAAGGAGCATGAAGAACAGGATGAGCCAGTCGAGAAGGTATGGTATCTCCTGGAGAAGGATTGTGCTGAGCTTTATATCCATACTACTTCCCTCTTCGTCTTCCTCTGCTTCCATAGCGGCTAGCTCCTTTTGAAGTTTGCTAACCTCTTCCTTTTTTTTGAAGTACGCTTGTTCTTCTTCTGTAAGGACACGCTCCTCAAGTGGATGGGAAAAATCGGTAAGCATATCCTCATCCTTGAGCCCAAAGGCGCTGTTTGAGGTGATGCGTTCCACTTTTTTAAGGAGAGCAATGATTCTCTTTATAGTATGCCCGAGCTTCTCGCGAAGGGGGCTTGGGTCCATCTGATCTTCTACGTAGCTCAGTCCCCTCAGTAAGTAACGAAGGGTTTGAAACATTTCCTTTGGACTGCTGTGTGCTTCCCTAGCCTTGGTCTCTGCGATATAGCGGAGCTCTTCTATCTCCTCCTCAAATTCCTTGTCTCTGGAGAGCTCTTCTATATCGGTACGCACTTCTGTGAGGAGCTCCTGAAATTGATGGTCGACCACACTTGAGGTTTCAGGTGGGTGCTCTGCTTGCTGAAGCGAGGCTTTGAGCTGCTTCGTTTCGGCGATAAGGGTTTCCCTATCGCGACCAGGCGAGGGTTCGCTAATAAGGGTCACGTTCATATCATGATCTTGCTCGAGCTTGCGCATGGCTGAGCCTGCGGACGTGTGTTCTATAGTTCCAGTGGCCTGAAGCCCATTTCGTGTCGCTTCAAAGGCGTAGAGTTTGCGGTGTTTGAATACGTCTTCTGAAATATCGCTGGGTGCAATGGTGTTGATCTCCTTCACACCAGCTGACTCTAGGTAAGTACGAGCGTCCACCACATTGTCCATTTCTAAAAAGCCTATGCGGATCTGCCCTCCCGAGTCGATGACGGCGTACTGGATAAAGCTCATAGGACTAGTCAAGAATGGGGTTCGAAAGCACGGTACCTCCTCCAATCACTCGCGTATCCTTGTAAAGCACAAGGGCTTGCCCAGGAGTAACCGCATACACCGGCTGTGAAAATTGTACCGTAGCTAGAGGTGCAGCTCCTTGATCCTCACGACCTAAGCCCTGAGACCCAAGACCTAAGCCCTCCACCGTTAGGCGGCAAGGTATCTTAGTGCTACCATAGCGAATACGCCCAGAAAGTCCAGAGAGCGAAGCTAACTCCTCTCTCGATATAAGAAGGTTTTCTATGCGAATCTTGGCATGCTGTTGATAGAGATGCTCCTTTGGCCCGACAATGACCGTGTTATTTTCATAATCAAGCGCTAGGACAAAGTAGGGTTCAGAGAGTCCTCCTATATCAAGTCCCCTTCTCTGGCCGATTGTGTAGTACAAAAGGCCCTTGTGTATACCCACCTCCTTATTTTCCCGTGTAAGGAGTTTCCCGGGGGTCTTGAGGGTATCTGTCCCGTGGCGTTCGAGAAACGCCTCTGGGGTGCGTTCAGAAAAGAAACAAAGTCCCTGACTTTCCTTATAGGTTTTTTTGTATGCGGTGAGTCCTCCCTCTTCCGCGAGAGCTCTCACTTCATCCTTGAGGCGAGTTCCGAGCGGCAAAACCATTCTGTCCAATTGGTATGGTGTCAACTCGTAGAGAAAGTAACTTTGATCCTTCTTGCTGTCCATGGCCTCATGTAACTCAGTCCCCTGCTCTCCAGAAACTAGACGGGCATAGTGTCCTGTGGCGATATGGGTTGCTCCGATAGACTCGGCGAACTCTAGGAGTGCGCCAAATTTGATTTCGCGATTGCACCAGGTGCAAGGGTTTGGAATCCATCCCTTTTCAAAAGCGTCAAGGTACGGGTCCACGATGCTCTGCCTAAACCGCTCTTCTATATTGAGAGCATAAAATGGGATATCGAGGAAATCACACACCTCACGAGTAAGGAGCATGGACTCGTCGGAGCAACATTTATTATAAACAACCTTTCGTTTATTGTTGGCAATCTGCCCCTCTAGCTCAGAGTTCTTCAAATTCCCTGCCCGCTCGGCAGTCTTGTTCATCGGAATCGACAACGGTACCTGACAGGTACCCTCGGCCCAGTACTTCATCTGTACGCCGATGATATCGTGCCCTGCTTGCTTGAGTATCAAGGCTGTGGCAGAAGAATCTAATCCTCCAGACATGCCTACTACTATCCGCATAGGATATAGGGATTTGTAAAATAAGGGGTTGTTGGACGATATACTACCAAAACCCCTGCCCCTGCCAAGAGTATGTCGCCATATAGACAAATACAGTCCATAGGCTGGCTACAGACATGACAGGTGGACAATGTAGACACAGTAGACAGTATAGACAGTGGTGAACATGTCTATAGTAGTGCGGGGTGAACAAGTGATAGGCGAGGGTGTAAAAAATAGTGCATAGATATACATATAGGGTGCCCAAAGTGGACAGGTCTTGTCTAGGGGTGTCTGTAGTAGACATCGCCGGTTTCAAAGTAGACAGCCCATGTCGACACATATGTACATTTCGCTAATAAAAGCCGTATAGAGTGTAGACATTGCAGGTTTCGTGCTGAGTAGGTCTGTGAGGTGAGGAGGTTGATGTAGACAGAATTTCTTCAAAGTAGACAGGGGTTCACGACAGGGGTAAACATAGTGAATGAATGTATATCTAGGGAGAGATAAAAATTTGAATATAGATGCAAAAATAGAGGTAAAGTGTAACGAATAGCATGTAGACGATTTTCAGGTGTCTAGAAATGTCTAGACAATGCATATAGACAATTGACTACGTTGACAAATTTTAACAGTTAGAAGGCTGAGATAGATTGCATTATGGGGTGAACAAAAATGTCTGTAGACATGTGTCAAAGTGTCTAGACAAAATAGGGTGCTTGTGGGGGAAATTGTCTGCATTAGGGTGGTAATAATTGGAGAGGAGCCACTGTAAAACATTGTCTAGACAGGTACTTGTGTCTAGGTGTGTGTCTATAGTGCCAAGGTGAATTGTCGAGGTGGGTGTCTGGACGAGGTGAGGTAGGGTGTCTAGAATGTGTCGAAAAGGGTAGGGGGTTTGTATGGAGAAAATGGAATATGTCAAAGGTGAGTGGGGGGAGTTCGATGTCTCTTGGTTAA